>JAUNSU010000027.1 GCA_030539035.1 Planctomycetia bacterium | reverse complement strand
TATATCCATCACCTTATCTATTTTAAAGCGTTTCCTTAAGTTGCGACGTATGGCCAAAATGACCGCCCTTCATTTGCGCCTCCGGCGCTGATTCCCCAATCCCTAATTCTAATCGGGATTATTCATTTTCGAGATCCGGATTTTCTTCAGCGTCGGAATGGCCTCCCGAATGATCTCCCGATTGATCTTCCGACTGATCCGGTTCTGCACTTGCCGGCGATACTGGAACGTCCGATACGTCCGGATCTTCGACACCATTGTTCACATCCTCTTTCGGAATGCGATTGAGAGAGACCAGTGTATCCTCGTTCCCCAGTTTCATAATACAGACCCCTTGCGTATTTCGGCCCATCGGGCGAAGTTCATCCAGAGCGATTCTTTGAACCAGTCCGCGCGCTGTGATCATCATTACCTCGTCATCATCGTCGACTTGGGATATCGCGACAACAGGTCCGTTCCGATCCGTTGTCTTAATACCGATGATCCCTCCGCCGCCGCGCCGCTGCGTTCGATACGAAAGATTCGAATTGACGTCTTCCGTTTCCGATTCTTCCGATTCGGCTTCTGCGGATTCGGTTTCCGGCTCTTCAACCTCCGGCTCGTTCTGATTGATATCGTCGTTTTCCTGATCGGCAAGAATTGAATCTTCCGCGTTTTCGTCCGCGTCTTCCAATCCTTCCGCAGGTTCCGGAATATTCAGCGCAGGAGCGTTCGGTCCGAACGGTGTTCGCTTTCCATATCCATTTGCGCAAAGCGTCAATAAAGTCGAATCTTCCGCGGCAACGACCATTCCGACGACATGATCTCCTTTTCGGAGCGAGATCCCCTTGACACCGCTGGCGTTTCGGCCCATCGGACGAACATCCGACTGCCGGAAACGGATCACTTTGCCTTTTGCCGTCGCAAGAACGATTTCGTCGTTCGGACCGCAGACACAGACATCGATCAGTTCGTCCCCTTCCTTCAGCTTGATCGCGATCAAGCCGCTCTTGAGCGGACGGCGATACGCCGACAGTTTCGTTTTCTTGACCAGTCCTTTTTTGGTTGCCATAATAAGAAAATGGCCGGGAAGATCGAAATCCTTGACCGCACGGCAATCCGCAATCGTTTCATCCGGAGCAAGATTGAGAAGATTAACCAGATTTCGTCCTTTCGCGTCCCTTGCGAGCTGCGGGAGATTATAGACTTTGTGCCAGTAGACCTTGCCCAGATTCGTGAAGAAAAGAAGATAAGCGTGCGTACTCGCGATAAAGAGATGCTGAATCGGATCCTCTTCATCGGTTTTCGCGCCTTTGAGTCCTTTTCCGCCCCTTTTCTGCGCTTTGAATTCATCGACCGGCGTACGTTTAATGTATCCCTTGGAACTGAGAGAAACGACCATGGTCTCTTCCACGATCAGATCTTCAAGATCGATATCGCCGACTTCCTGTCCGCTGATCTCCGTTCGGCGGGCATCCCCGTATTTGGCTTTCATTTCAACAAGATCCTGCCGAACAATCGCGAGAATGTTCTTCTCATCGGACAGAATATGATTGAATCCGTTAATATCGTCCAGAAGATTCCGATATTCGCCGCCGAGCTTTTCCTGTTCCAGATTGACCAGACTTCCGAGCGTCATCTTTAAAATGGCATCGGCCTGGACCGGAGTCAAAGTATAGGATTCGGCGACGCCGCGCATTTCAACGAACGCAGAGAATCCGTCGCCCAGGGTCCGTTCGAGCAGAGCGGAAGGACATTCGATCTGCATCAGGCGCTCTTTCGCTTCCTGTTGTGTTTTCGAGGTTCGAATGACCCGAATCACTTCATCAATATTCGCATGAGCGATGAGGAGCCCTTCGACCGTATGAAGCCGTCTCTTCGCCTTGTTTAAGAGGAAGGTTGTCCGCCGCCGAACGACGGAGACCCGATGCCGCACGAATTCTTCGATCAGTTCCTTAAAGGTAAGGATCCGCGGTTTTCCGTCGACCAGTGCGAGCAGAATGATCGAGAAGGTATCTTGCAGCGGCGTATATTGATAGAGCTGATTGAGCACGACATCCGGATCGGCGTCCCGTTTGAGTTCGAGAACGAGCCGGACAGGCTCTTTCAGATCGGATTCATTTCGAATCGCGGAGATCCCGGGGATCTTGCCGTCGTTGACCATATCGGCGATTTTTTCTTCGATGCGGTCGCGGACCTGCTGGAACGGGATCTCGGAGACAATGATCCGATTCCGTTTATTATGTTCTTCGATCCGGGCCCGTGCGCGGATCACGATATTCCCGCGGCCGGTGAGATAGCCTCGCCGGATCCCGCTGGTTCCGCAGATCACGCCGCCGGTCGGGAAGTCCGGGCCGGGACAGAGCTTAAAGAGTTCAAAGGGGGAGATCAGGGGATCGTCGATTACAGCGATGGTCGCATCGCAGACTTCGCCGAGATTATGAGGCGGAATACTCGTTGCCATTCCGACCGCGATTCCGTTTGCGCCGTTGACCAAAAGATTCGGGACTTTCGAGGGAAGGACGACCGGTTCCAGCTTTCGTTCGTCGTAAGTCGGAACGAAGTCGACGGTATCCATATCGAGATCTTCGAGCAACGTTGCGGCCATTCCGGCCAAACGGGCTTCTGTATACCGCATTGCGGCGGCGGGAAGTCCGGCAATCGATCCGAAATTTCCCTGCTTGTCGACGAGAACATATCGCATATTCCATTCCTGGGCCATTCGAACCAGGGTCGGATAGATCACCTGTTCACCATGGGGATGGTAGTTTCCGCTCGTATCGCCGGAGATCTTGGCGCATTTGACACGAGCCGCGCCGGGCGTCAAGCCGATATCGTTCATCGCGACCAGAATACGGCGCTGGGAAGGCTTTAAACCATCCCGGACGTCGGGGATCGCCCGGCTGATGATCACGCTCATCGCGTAGGTCAAATAGCTCCCCTTCATTTCGTCTTCGATCGAAAGCTGAAGCAGCTTGGTTCCGTCGGGAAGGTAAAGATTTCCATCCGCGCCGACACTCGGGACAAGCGCATTGGGTTCCGCGGATTTCCCTTGCGATTCGTCGGATCCTTTTACGTTTTCATTCTGCGCGTTTCCATTTTTTGACGGATCGTTTTCGGCCGGTTCGATCGGCGAATTGTTATCTTCGGAAGACAAAAGACACCCCCTTGTTCAGTATTGGTTTTAAAGAGATCGACTCTTGGGAAAAGACCCCTTCCTTGTTTGAATGAACGAATCCCCAAGAACATTACCAGTATACCAAAATTTCGATTTTTTACAACCGCCGCAACTGTTTTTTACCCGATTTTTTTTACTTCTCCGCGCAAACAAAAAAAGAGAAATTTTCCGGAGTTTTTTCGTATTAAGAAGGCCTTTTTCAGGCTTTTTCGAGCCGGATATTATCCCTTGCCCTGTTCAAGGCGGAAGGGAACAAAAAAAGGCTTCCCGCAGAAAAAGAAGATAAACTGCGGAAAGCCAAACGTGATCGCAAGTCGTCCTTATGCGATCATAGAGGGCGCAAGACTTTTATCAAAATCCCTTGCCTGGAATTCCTGATCCCCGAAGCGATTCCTTCGTCTTGGACGCCGGAAAAACTTCAGTATGCGTTTGCGGAAAATGCCCTGTTTTCAAAAGACCGGGGAGAGATCCGGACTTACTTAAACTGCACTCAAACGCCGCATTTTCAACTCGGGACGGAATTCCATTAGGGGATTCGGGACGCTGCGCATCGATTCAAAAATCGATGGGGGAGGTCAAAAACCGATTCTCGCCATCAAGTTCGATTTATCGGTTTTCCATGATTTGGGTCGGGGCAACGGTCGGCGGAGCAGGGGCCTTTTCCGGTGTTCCCTGATTCGTCAAGTTAAACGATCCAAGATCTTTCTTGAGGTCCTGCGATACTTTGTTTACATCGGATTTGATCTCGGAAGCCGTGCTCTTGATCTGATTGTTTAAATCGGAAATCGGGCGCTGAGCGCTGTATTCCGTACTTCGAACCGGATTTTCCGCCGGAGCCGGAGCAGTATGATTGGCCGGAGCGATTCCGGAATCAGCTTTGTCCGATCGAATATCAGCCGCGGCGGGAACCGTTTTCACAGCGGAGTCGGAAGATCCCAAACTCGGCGCTGTACTCGCAATATCCGACGGCGCACGGGCAGGCGTTTGAATGATCGGATCCAATCCGGTCGATTTCGCAGGCGGTTCCGGATCCGCTTTGGCTTCCGGCTTATTGACCGGGAGAGCCGTCGTTGGAGTCGGAATTGCCGGAAGAGCAGACGCCGCATCCTTGTTTTCCGTCGAAATCGGAGCAGGAGTATTGGCCGGACCAGGGTAAACGACCGGTTTCGAAGTCGTTTGCGTTGCTGCGGCAGGAGCGGCTGGAGCCTGCGCGGGAAGCGACGGAGCCGCTGAACTCGCGGAATTTCCTTGCGCCGGCGGCTGCGGAGCCGACTGCTGCGGAGTCGACGGAAGCGCCTTGTACGTCGTGGTTACCGGGCCGGTCGTTGTCGTTCCGGTTCCCAATCCGGTCGAACAGGGATTCGTCGGGCAATGATTAGTCGGCCAGGGATTGGCAAAATTGATCGTTTCCTGGACCTGTTTGTAGACGGTTACCGGACGCTTGACTTTTACGGTTTTCGGAACCTGTTTCGCAACCCGAACCGTATAAGGCTCATTGACCACTTCGCAAACCGTTTTATACGTGGTTACCGGGATCTCTCGAACCTGTTCTTCGGTCTGCATACGGCAGACTTTGACCGGCGTTTTCTGAACGACTCTTTCCGTTACCGGCTTATACGTGGTTACCGGGATCTTCTTGACAACCTGTTCCTGCTGGTACGTGGTTATCGGGACCTGTTCCGTTCGAACAACCTGTTCCTGCTGATACGTGGTTACCTTGGTCGGGACATTTTCGACGACTTTTTCCTGAACATAGGTCGTTACCGGGACTTGGGTCGTTACCAGATTCGGCTGCCAAACGCGATTGGTCGTGTATTGAGTCGGACCCGCAAGTTCTGTCCAGTACAGACCGGGCAGACGCCGTTTGGTCGTTCCTGTCGCCGGATCATAATAATCTCCGCCCGGCTGCCAGGTCAGTCGATTATAAGATCGCCCCGGCTTGGCCGTGCATTGATTGACATAGCATCCCGCGTCCCGTGTTTGCTGCTGCATCGTGGTTACCGGACGAGAGACCGTGTATTCCTTCTGCTGCATTACACAGCTTTCGACCGGACGATTGACCGTTTCCACGATCTGCTTTTCCTGCATCGTGGTTACCGGACGCGATACCGTGCTCACTTCTTCCCGTTCCGAAGTCTCCTGGACATAGCGGACAACATCATACGAGGTCTCTTTCTCGACGGTTTCCCAGACAGGACGAAGGACTTTGACCGTTTCCGTCTTTACCGAGGTTTCAGGAACCTGCTTCGAGATCGTTTTTTGACGATATCGGGTCTGTTCCTCCCAAACGGTTTCGTAAGTGGTGATTTCTTCTTCCCGCATTTCCGTTTCCGCCACCGTTCGATAGCGTGTTTCACTGATGGGACGATCAACAGTGCACGGATTGCAGACATTGCAGACCGGAGCCGGGCGCGATACGGTATAAGTAACCGGACGGCTTGCATAATAGACCGGTCTTTGGACGACGACCGGCGCGACCATCGGTTGTACAACCGTTTGAACAGGCGGCGCGGCGACCGGCGGCGAAAAAGCCGCCTCCAGACTGCTGCAGCTGCTGCACTTTGATGCGACCCGGCTTGCGCCAATCGCAAGACCTCCGAGTGCGAGCACTGCAATGAGAATCATGTTCTTCTTTTTTGTTTCCATCACATATTCCTCCTTGTGATAATCGGTTTTTAGCGAATTTCAGGCGTTAAACTTTGCGCAATTTAATCCGTTTAATCAGTTTACCCGTTTTATTCGCTATCCTTCTTAAATTCTCTAATTTCATTGTAATCATTGCAACCGGACTTGTCAAACAAAATCCTGAAAAAAATGCGGATTTTTTAAAATTTTCTTAAAGTTTCGTTTATCCGGCTTAAAAAGAGTACCTTTTTTACGGAAAAGAATGCTATTTTATGAATATTTCACAGAGACCATAATCAATAAACTTTACTTGACTTACCAATTTTATTGTGAAAAAACATAAAAATATTCACATAAAATCGCTAAATTATAAAATTTATTTATATTAACATCCATTCAAGCATTCAAGATAATCTCCTTATGCTCCCAGAAAGTCCGTTTTCAGTATTCTATTCAGCAAAAATTTTTTTTGTAAGAAATTTTGGAAAATCGCTCAAGAAAATACTGCTCCCTGCCGACAAGAAACGATCCAATGTAAATATCGTTTTTTCGAGAAAATACAGCGCAGATTTGCTTCCTTCTTCATTTTAACTTGACAAGATATGGATTATTGATTATTCTACATACATATGAATAAATAGAAATCAGGAAAAGAGAAAATCATCGTTTTTTTTGAAAATCGCGGAAATTTCTTTACTTTTCCTTTTCTGCTGATTGTAATATTGGGTGATTTGTTCGTCTATTTTCAGTTGCAGTACCGAAAACACTTTAGCAAAAAGGAGAATTGAGCAGTGGAAGTAATGGAAAATGTAAAATTGGGGGGGGGAGAAGATAGCCGTTTTTTGAATCGCTTTTTCAGATCCTTCGGATTTACCCTTGTCGAACTTCTGGTCGTGATCGCGATCATTGGGATTCTTATAGGCCTTCTCTTGCCTGCCGTTCAGGCGGCGCGGGAAGCGGCCCGACGAATGGAATGCACCAACAATTTAAAGCAGCTCGGAATCGGACTGCATAATTATCACGCCGCGTTAAACTCTTTTCCCCCTCAGCGGATGGGCGTTGATATCGATAAAGGTCCCTGGACGTATTCCGTTCACAGCTTTTTGGTGTCCATGCTCCCGTATTGCGAACAGCAGCCGAGATACGCTCTTTATATGTCCAAAATCAATACGGCGACTGGACAATGGCCCGCATCCGACGACGCTTCCAGTAATCCCGCTTTGATGGGTGCGATTGATTATCTGGTCTGTCCCTCCGATTCCAACGGCGGCGTCAATCCCGACGGATTGGGGAAAACAAACTACGGCGGATCCAACGGCGATGATTCCGGAAAAATTCACAGCTGGAATAAGTGCAAGCGCGGATTCTTTCACGGCGGATCCGGTCCGTATAATAAACTCGCATGGGGATCCGGACTTCAGTGCACGACCTTTTCCGATATTATCGACGGAACATCCAATACCATCGCGATCGGAGAAATGGCGACAGGAAGAGTTTACAGGGGCGACAAACGAATCATCGGCGGCTCCATTTACGGTATCACGTTGACCAAACCCGCCGATTGTGTTGCGACGCGCAGTACAGCGGATCCGCACTTTTTTGATGATACAACGACCTATACGGACGCCAATTTTGTTTATATGCGCGGTCGGTACTTTTCGCGCAATACATCGGCTTACGGCGTGATCACGACGGTTCTCCCGCCGAACTCTCCAAGCTGTATGGGCAATATAGACGATGGCGGATGGGGGATTATGTCCGTTTCGAGCTTTCACAGCGGCGGCGCGAATATTCTCCTCGGCGACGGATCGGTCAAATTCATATCGGAAACGATTCATTCCGACGGAATGAATACCGCAATTTCCAATGGATACGCCCCGCCGGACGGTCCGAGCAAGTACGGCATCTGGGGCGCTCTCGGAACAATCGCCGGAGGAGAAGTCTTTTCATTATAAAATACGGAGTTCATTTTTTCGGATGAACAGCGGCTTCGAGATCGTTGAAGTAGTTGGGCCAGGTTTTCTGCGTGCAGTCGGGATTCTGAATCTCGACTCCGGGAATCCTTAATCCGGCCAGCGAAAGGCTCATCGCCATCCGATGATCGTCGTAAGTATCGATCAGGGCTCCGTGAAGGGAATCAAGCCGATTTCCCTGGATACGGAGTCCGTCTTCGAATTCATCGACCGTTGCTCCGAGCTTTCGCAGTTCCGCTGCGGCCGCGGAAATGCGATCGGTCTCTTTGTATCGGATATGCTTGACATTGCGGATTTCCGTGGTTCCATTCGCGAAAAGAGCGACGACCGAAAGGGTTTGAACCGTATCGCTGATATCGTTCATATCGGTAATGATTCCGCGAAGAGGCGCAAGTGATCCGTCGGGATTAACCGCTCTTTCGACCGTGATCCGATCGTCTTCCAGGATCACATGGCAGCCCATCTGCGCAAGGCGTTCGACGAATCGAATATCTCCCTGGATACAGCTTTTCGAGAATCCGAGAACGCTCACGCTTCCCCCGACAATCGCGGGAATTGCGAACATATAGCTCGCGGCGGACGCGTCCGGTTCGATTTCGTACCCTGTTCCCAGATAATTTGTCTTTTCAAAGCCGGAAAAATGCTGAAAAGCGGGATCGACATCGACTTTTACGCCGAACGATTCCATTACGGCCAAGGTCATTTCTATATAGGGACGGGAAACAAGATCGCCGTCGATTTCCAGATCGATCTTGTCTTTGGAGGCTCCGGCCGCCATGAGGAGTCCGCTGAAGAACTGGCTGGAGACGTTGGCGGGGACTTGGGCCGTTCCATGAAGCGATCCGGTCCCGCGGATCAGGACCGGCGGGCAACCGCTGCCGTTTTCTGATCGGACATTACCGCCGAGCAGATTTAGGGCGGCGATCAGATCGGCGATCGGCCGTTCATGCATTCGCGGTTTACCGTAAATCCGGTAAGATCCATTGGACAGAGCGAGTCCTGCCGTGAGAAATCGGGCGGTTGTTCCGCTGTTTCCGACATAGATCTCGCCTTCGCGATTGGGAAAATTGCCGGCCAGTCCTTCGATTTGGATTCGGCAGTTTTCTTTATCCCAATCGAGTTGGAGTCCGAGTTGTTTAAGGGCATCGAACATGATACGGGTATCTTCGGAATCGAGAGCGCCGGAGAGCACCGATTTTCCTTCGGCGAGGGCCGCGATGAGCAATGCCCGATTTGTAATGCTTTTGGATCCTGGAACCCGAACGGCTCCTGAAATCGGACCGCATGGAGAGATCTGCCGCGTCGTCATACTGCCTCCAAAAAAGGGACCGGGAGTAATTTTTGCCGGTATATAAATGTTATAGGGTATATAGTAAATATAGGCAATTCCGTTATTGCTTGCTCTTCAAACATTATCAATTATACAAAACTTGTATTTACATTGCAAGACCCGTGTTTTTTGAAATAATAAAAAATTTCCCCGTTTGATTTTTATCGCGCAGCGGCGCTGCGGACGCGGCGGGTCTTTTAAAATATTGGACCTCGTGAAGTGATATAGTGAATTTATGTATGATCGGTATGTCAACTTTAATATTTTTTCAAAAGTTCAGTCGGGTTATCGGTGTCCAGCCGTGGTTCGAATCACAACGTTTTTTAGAGAATTTTACTCTTCGACCACGGCGGCGTTACCGCCGGGTGCCCGGGACGGGTGCGATCCCAGCGCTCGGATTCAAACCGTGTTCGCCATCTCAATTTTTCTCGGATTCCCCGGTTTAATGGGTGATTGTGTTTATTGAAGATTTAAACCTTTTTTTGCACTGCCCTTTCAGGGCGCTTTGTATGTGGGCACGTTGACCCGGGGTGCCGGTCGCTTCGCTCCCTCTGCCCCGGGCTGGAATGCGTTGGGCTTTCAGCCCGTAGGATTCGGGTACAACATCGAAAAGATATCATTGGTGTTTGGCCGAAAGACCATATTACTTAACCCGATTGGAACAAGCAAGAAACGGTACCCCGGGTGCGGCGTCCCACAACCGATCGCAAGCCCGTAATGAAGTGAGCGAAGCGAACGGAACTTATATACAGTGATTAGTGATTAGTGATTAGCGGGGGATCGTGGTTCAGCCCTTAATCGAATCACAACGTTTTTTAGAGAATTTTATTCTTCGACCACGGCGGCGTTGCCGCCGGGTGCCCGGGACGGGCACCGTCCCAGCGCTTGGGTTCCAACCGTGTTCGCTATCTCTATTTTTCTCGGATTCCCCGGGTTAATGGGAGATTGTGTTTATTGAAGATTTAAACCCGTTCACAGAGACGGCGGCGTTGCCGCCGCGAGGGCGAGGACGCCCACGATCCCAGCGCTCGAGTTCCCGCCATGTTTGGAATCGATCTCTTTCTCCTTCCCCGGTCTTCATAAAAAACAAGGATTTTCCAAAGGCCTTTCTGTGTTTTCAATAAAACAGTGAGAAATATAGAAATATTTACCCAGTTTTTCCTTGATCATATTGTAATATTCCCGTTTTTGCGTTATGATTATTTCTGCTTGGTTCGTGGTTCGTGAATATTATCACGTTTTTCCTGATCCGATCAGGAAAATATCGAAATCTCATTTATCTGAAAAGGAGAAGAAATGAAAAGATTTTTAGCTCTCGGTTTTGTTGTTTTGTGTTTGGGAATTTTCGCCGGATGTACCCAGGAAGAGGTCAAAAAGGCCGAAAATGTTGTGAAACAGGACGTTCAAAAGACTGTTGACACCGTAAAAACGGAAACAGCCGCCGCAGAAGACGCTGTCAAAAAAGAAGCGGTTAAAGCGGAAGATACTGTCAAGAAGGAAGCTGTCAAGGTAGAAGATGCCGTCAAAAAGGAAGTCCAAAAAGTAGAAACGGCCGTTAAGGAAGACATCAAAGCGGTCAAAGACAAAATCGCTCCCACTCCGGAATCCGCTCCGAAGAAATAAAAAACAGAAAACATCTGTTTTTTACTCCCTTAATTAGAAGGTACAGCCTTGATTCCCTGTTTTACACAGAATCAGGACTGTCCCTTTTTGAATCTCTCATCAGGATCTGGACTCGGATTCAAATTTTATTTCTTTTCCAGAATCGGACGAATCGCCTTTTCAAGCGCTTCCGACATTCGGAACATTCCAAGATCGTTCATATGGCAGGAATCGACTGTTCCGTCCCAATCGATATCTTCCCGAAGAAGATTATTATAAGGAAGATAATAGATATTCTTGTCGCCGGTCTTTTTAAAATGCTCAAATGCGGCCCGATAAAAGTTCTGCTTCGCACTCGGCTTGATCTCGCCGTCTGTTCGAATGCCAAGATTGGAAGAAAGCGAATCTTCGACCAGAAGGATCGGTGTATTCGGATTTTTATCACGGATCTTTTGAATGAAGGGAATGGCCCGTTCCTCAACGAGCTTGTCGTTCATATTCCAAAGCGGATCCAAAACGAAAAGGGTCGGCTTCAGATCCGCAAAGAGACCCGCAAGAGGCAATTCCATTTTTGCGGATCCGGAAAAACCCAGATTGGCGACGGTAATATCAAGCCTCCGGCCGAGCATTGCGGTAAAAGCAAGGCCCGGTCGCGAGGCACATCCGCCGTGTGCGATAGAGGTTCCGTAATAGGCGATCCATTTCGAAGTATCCGGAGCGACCCATTTAAAAGCGGCCTTTTCCGGAACGCCGATTTCCAGTTCACTGATCCCATTATAGAGCGGAAGATAGAGCATGAATTCACGTGTCTTTTTCGAAAGACCATTGATTAAAACGGCGGTATCTTCCTGTTTGTTCGGACGTGTATTTCCGGCCCAAATCCATTTGCCGTTCTTTTTGGCATAAAGATCAAGTCCACTTTTTCCTGTTGCGGGCATGTGCGTCATCGAAAGGGAAGGACTCGAAAGTTTGAAATTGACTTTAACGAATGCGGCATCGGAATCGAATCGAAAAAAGAGACCGGCCGAATTTCTCGCGTTTCCCCAAACATTGGGAGTAACCTCATTCTTAAAACGGAGCGGAATACGCGTGAAATGGGATTCCGGTTCGACACTCCAGCATTGACCGCAGGGGGTCCACTCTCGGGCATTGTACCACGCGGTTCCGGAATCGATTCGCGGTTTAATCTCTTTCTCCGCCGCGTAAAGGGAGCAGCTCAAAAAAATCAGAAACACAATCAATAGGGATCTTTTCATCATCATTTTTTCCTGTAAGGGGTAAAACGGTTTCATTTTTTGAAAGATCGGATCTGCGATTGCCCGCAAAATTCTTCCTGATCCAACACAATACGATCATTATAAACTTTGCGTTTACGATTGTCAATGTATTGATCAGTACGGCCGGATTATTCCTCAGTGAGTGTTTTGCAATTCGTCTTTTTCGGCTTTCTTTCTCTGTAGAATCAGAATCTCTGCTTTTTTTCTGCCGAAAGTCCAAAACAGGGCAGGACGGACAAAAAATTCCATCATGGTAGAGGTGATCAGTCCCCCGATTACAACCACAGCGATCGGATAAAGGAGTTCCCGACCGGGCAAATGAGGAGAAAGAGCCAGTGGAAGCAGGCCAATCGCCGATGTTAAGGCTGTCATGAGAACCGGAGCGACCCGATCCTTGCCCGCACGAACGATCATATTCTTATCGAGCGATTCCCCTTCAAATTCCACAAGATGAAAATAATGATTCATCAGCAGAATACCGTTTCGGGACGCAATTCCGCACAGGGAGATCATCCCGACTAAAGCCGGAATTGTTCGCGGCTGATCCGTCAGCCAAAGAGCGCCGACCGCTCCGACTAACGCGAGCGGAAGGATCGCCATTACCTCCAGCGCCAGCGAGCCCGATGAAAAGAGATGATAAAGGATCAGAAAAACACCCAGCAGGGCAAGGAGCGACAAAGCCGCAAGGAGCCGCGATGCACTCTGTTCCGATTCGAACAGACCGGTGATTTTAATATCAATTCCCCCTTCGGTCAAATGATCCCAATTCGATTTCAAAACGGCATCGATATCGTTTTTGACTTCCACGGCACCCCGTTTTACCGGACTCGTTTGAACCATGACCTGGCGCTGCGAATTTTCATGATCGATCTGGCCCGGCCCGCTCGCTCCCGTTTCAATATTCGCGACCGTTGAAAGCGGAATCATTCCGGAAATCGGTTCTTTTTGATCGTTATTTCCTTTGTTGTCAAGTAAAGAAGCACGATTCGGCTGCTGATTCGGAAGCCGGATCGGCATCTGTTTGAGCATTTCCAGATTCTCGCGATAATTTTCATTCATCCGCACAACGATATCGAAAGACCGCTGATCTTCCTGCATACTTGACGCAACGGATCCGTTCATCGCGATACGGATCGTCCGATTGATATCATTGGGAAGAAGTCCGTATCGGGCCAGTTCGTCCCTTTTCATATCAATTCGGATCTGCGGAAGATCGATCTGAATCGGAAGAGACCGGGGCGAACCGATATCCCGTATTTCCGCGATCATTTTCATAATATCATTGCTTCTCCGACGGATCAGATCAAGATCGTCTCCGCGAATTTTAACAGCGATCTTGGATCGGCTTCCGCTTCGCAATGTATTGATCATATGCTGAAGCGGCTGATCGTGAAAGGCGATTGTTCCCGGAAAATTCTCGGCACTGATGACCTTCCGCACACGATCGACGATGTTCGGGAAGTCCGTGATCTTTTCTTTGGAAACGGTGCAGATAAATTCAGATGTATTGACCGGAACAGCATGTTCGTCCATTTCGCTCCGACCCGTTTTTCTTACCACGTGATCAATACCGTCCAGACTTGCAAGCTGTTTGGCCATATTGTCCGCGATCGCCGACGAAGTTTCCAGAGAGTTGCCCGGCATGAGATCCATATTGACCTGAATCGCTCCTTCATTAAACGAAGGAATAAAGTCCCGATCCAGCTTCAAAAAGACCGCGCCGAAAAACAGGGTAACAACAGCCGATCCCGCCAAAATCAACCAGGGAAATCGAAGACTGAATCGAATCGCCATTCCGGCCATTCCCTCCGCCGCCTTCTGAATGATCCCTTTTTTTGTCTTCTGTACTTTTTTGAATATTCCCGGCAGAAGATAGAAGGAAAGAACCGGCGTTACTGTCAGCGAAATGAGCAGGGACGAGAGGAGTGAGATCACATAGGCCATTCCGAGCGGCGCGAACAGGCGTCCTTCCATTCCCGACAGAAAAAAGAGCGGGAAAAAGACCAGAACGGTAATGATCGTTCCGTTCACAATGGAATTCCGAATTTCCGTACTTGCCGACCAGACGACTTTGAGAGTTGATTCCTGATGTTCCGCGCTTGCGTTTTCTCTTAATCGTCGAAAGATGTTTTCGACATCGACGATCGCGTCATCGACGAGTTCCCCGATCGCGACCGCAAGTCCGCCGAGGGTCATCGCGTTGACCGAAAGCCCCAATCGCGCAAAGACAATCGCCGAGACGCACAGCGATAAGGGGATGGTAACAATGGTGATCAGCGTTGTCCGGAGACTCATCAAAAAGAAGGCGATTACAATCAGAACGAGGAAAGCGCCGTCGCGCAGTGCGTCCAGTACATTTTTGATCGCAAGATCAATAAAGGTCCTCTGCTGATAGACAGAATCCATTTTTATGCCGGGATAATCCTTTTGAAGCGACTGTTCCATCGATTGAATTTCACGCAAGATCCTGTCCGACAGAGATCGTGTATCCTGAGACGGCTGCTTTCCAATGGTCAGCATAACCGCCGTTGAGCCGGAAACTTTATTGTCGTGATCTTTTACCCAAAGCGAAGAATCGCCTACCGGAGCCGCGCCTTCTTCCTTGACGTCAGCAATCTGATAGAGAAGAACCGGCGGATTATTTGTGCCTTTAACGACCAGATTCCGAATATCCTGAACAGATTTCATGCGGCCAATCGATCGGACGAGATAACGTTTCGGCCCCTGTTTGGTTAAATATCCTCCGCTGACGTTTTCGTTTCCGTTCTGAATTGCTTTTTCGATCTCCTCGATTCCGATGTCATAGCGGAGAAGATCATCCGGACGCACACAGACCTGATACGTTTTTCGCAGGCCGCCGGTAACATACACTTCACTCACGCCGTCAATCGCGAGGAGCCGTTTCCGGACGACCCAATCGGAAACCGTTCGAAGATCAAGCGGCGAGATCTTGCCGGAGAGATCGCGAACAGTGATCGCCATGATCTGGCCCATTACGGACGCGACCGGTGTCATCTGCGGCGTGATCCCTTTCGGAAGAATATCTGCGGATCGCTGGATCCGCTCAAAGACCGCCTGCCGCGATTCTGTTGTTTCGATATTCCAGTCGAATTCCACGATAATGGTCGAAAGACCCGCGACGGAACTGCTTCTCATTGAGGTTGCGCCGGTTACTCCGGACAGCGCGTTTTCCAGCGGCATCGTTACTAACATCTCGACCTCTTCCGGAGCAAGGCCTGGCGCTTCCGTCATCACGGTAACACGGGGACGATTCAGATCGGGCAAAACGTCGATCGGAAGCGATACCGCCTGCCAGGTTCCCCAGCAGAGAGTCAAAATGGCCAATACGAGTATAATCAATCGATTATGAAGAGAAAATCGAATAATATTGTTTAACATGGCAGAATACTCCTTTCATCTGAGCAGCAGTGTACTTTTAATGATCATGCTCGCAGGCGCTTTGAAGTTTTCCGCTTCCGCTTCCGAGAGCGGTGTACAACTGTTCCGCGCCTGTACTGGCCGCTTTCATGCCGGGCCGAATCGTTCCATCATTCGCAACGACAACCGCATCGCTCGCACGGTAAAGAATCCGGACCGGCTTTTTGGTCCAGACCTTTTTTCCTTCACGGATCCCGGTCAATTCGAAAAGATAAGCATTGCTTCGATCTGATGCGATTGCTTCCGGCGGAAGAACAAAACAGTTTTTGATCGTTTCGTATCCAATGGCCAATTCGCAGCGCTGACCGGGCTTGAATCGCCAGGAAATCGTTTTTTCGCCGCACGAAGAGAGATTTGAAGAATTTGCTTTGCCGTCTGATAATGTCAATTTTCGATTTGGAAGATTGATCCAGCAGCTCACTGTTTGCGTTTCCTGGTTAATAAAGCTGTCGACACGGGCAATTTTCAATTGTTCGATCGTCTGATACGAGTCTGTTTTGACGGCATCGGCGAAAATTGCGGCGGCAGGACTTTGCTTGAGAAACGCGTCATTAACGATGCTTTCGTTCGCCGCGAACACCTTTCCTTCGATCTGCAATGTTCTCAAGTCGGAAATTTGACAGAGAATATCTCCCAATCGAACAGAATCTCCTTTGTTGACGAGCAATTTTTCAAGGATCTGATAATGTTCTTTTTCCCCGTTGCTTGAATGCTGTTCCGAGGTTTGGACCGCAATGCCGTTTTCGTTAATTTCCGGAACGCGGACAATGAGACGGGTAACGGCTTCCCTTTTGCCAACGATGTTTTCTTCGATCATTTTTTCTGTGAATCCATGAATTTTCAGCAGATTTTTTTGTGCCTGAATTGCGGCATCGTTGGAGACTTTTTCAAGGAGAAGTTCTCTCTGCCGTTTTGGAACGATTCCTTCGGCCAATGATGCAAGACGTTCTGTTTCCATTCGAATCACATCCTGTTTTTGAAGCAGTGTGATCAGATCGGTTTGACATTGAATCGCTTCCTCGTGTGTAAGCCGGATCTCCAAAAGCGGTCCGCCCGGACAAAGGGCATCTCCCTGCTTTACAGAAACACCGGTAACAATTCCGGAAACGGCAGCCGCGATATTATTGATTGATCGGCCCGGTATTTCCCGAACGATGCCCGGCATTCGAAAACTCTTTCGATACTCCTGAAGTTTTAATGTCAGTACGCTCTCGTTTTTGATTCCGATATTGAACAGCGATGCGTCGTCGAGAGAAAGACGATCCGCGTTTTCTCTTTCTTCCGCTTCATGATCGTGATCTTCATGTCCGGATTTTTCGGCCTCGCCGTGATCATGAGTATCATGCGGCTCCTTGCCGGAATGATCGTGATCATCTTCTGATCCTGTCTCCAATTGATGGACAGGAAACAGTTGGGCCAAACGTGTTTTCATCTGCAATCCGGAATCCGTATGGAGTCCGAGGAGAGCAAGTCCGGTGCAAGCCGCGAGAAATATCAGAGCAACAGGCCAACGCCGCCTCTGTCTGTTTTGAGTTTTATTTGATTCCATGATTATATTCTCCTGATAATTTCAATGTGATACAGATCTTGAAAATGCAAACGGTAAAAGAAAATGAGCTGAATAAAATCGATGTGTCTTGCGATCCGATTCTTTTTGTACGCGCAGAGATCAATATCGCGAAACACTCAAATGAGAATCTCAAACGCAATTTCTGCCGGAGAAGCGGAATCCCTGATCGACGACGTATTCAATCCTGTGATTTATACCGTCTGCCCGGATTCTGGAATCAAATCAGAAAAGAACAGCAGCGCAGATACAAAGGAGAATCCAATGGGTAAGCGGAAAGACGGTTTGAAGAAAAACAGAGATCTGTTTTGACCGCGGAAAACATATTCGAAAAACCGGACACGTAAAAAGAAATAATCAGTTGATGAACTTGAGACAGCTGTTTTGAAGGATCGGACAAAAGAAAAATCACACAGGAATCCGCTTCTTCGCGCTCGGAAGAATGATCGCAAAAATGCGATCCGATATCTTCATGATGAGAACAGGTCCCGTCAAAGGATCCGGCCGCTTCGGCATTATTTGAAATTTCTTCAGAATGGATATGATGAACGAAACAGCATCCCGCCGTAATATGCAGTTGAAGCATGCAAAATGCAAGCCCCAGCAGACAAAGGGAAAGATAGCGTTTACGATTGCGTCTCATCGGATCAACATTCTTTTTGATCAAAATTTTACGGAATTACGGACTGTCCAATGTACAATGCGCTTAATTATATCCAGTTAAGGAGATCTGTCAAGGGATTTTTACTGAAGAGATTTTCTATATTGCCCAGGTTGCTTAGATTATAAAAAGTCAATCCACAAGCCCGTAATGAAGAGAGCGTCAGCGAACGGAACTTATAATTAGTGATTAGTGTTTAATGATTAGTGATTAGCGGGGACCAGCGCCTCCGGCGCTTAGTTAATGGGTGTTTATCTTTTTTAGAGATTTTACCCTTTCACAGAGACGGCGGCGGGGCCGCCGTACAGGCTGGAAGCCTGCGTTCCCAGGCTCCGCTTCCCCGGTCTTTTCACAAAAACAAGGATTTCTCAAAGGCCCATCCGTGGTTATCCGTGAACATCCGAGGTTTTAAAATTTTATAATTAAAAAAGGACGGTCTTAAAACCGTCCCTTTTAACTTTTCATTTTCCGTAATGATCAAGTAATCATGGGTTATCCGATCTTCGGTGTGTGAAGCTCTTTGTAATCGTTGACCCGTTTTTGATAATCTGCGTCGGATTCGTTTTCCAATCGCTCAACGAGCTGATCCGCAAAATCTCTTTCAGGTGTTCGATCACTTGCCGGATCAAACCATTCCGGATTGAAATCGACCGTTTCCCGAAGATCCGAAGAGATGTTCGTTGCAAGTGCGATCACCGCATCCCAAAGAGCGACTTCCCCGCGGCATCGGGTAAGAAGATGAGGACGATCATTTTCGTTCAAATCTCCGACCGACTCTTTCGCGATGGCAGTATCGATCTTGTTCGGATCGGCATCCGGATTGTTCCGAATACAGTAGGCCCAATGTTCGATCTCTTCGCAGTATCCGCGGCTTACATCCGTCGCATAAACACCTTGATATCCAATCGCGGACGAAAGCGGATCTCCGTTTTCATCGATCACAATATCATAGGCATTATTCGATTTGCTGAAGGCGACCCTTGTCTTGTCGTTAATCGCACTCGTTCGATAAAGATAGGCTTCCTTTTCGGTTTCCAGCAGGAATGTTCCCTTGGTTCCGAAAACGGTTTCTCCGTATCCTCCGAATCCGTTTCCATTGATCGTGGAATAAGCGACGGTGATCTTGCGGAGTTTTCCCAACTCGTCTTTCGGATCATAATCAGGAGCCGGATAATCGTAAACAGCCGAGATATGATCATCGACATCACGATCAAGCGGACTGAACAGGGATCGGGCCCCGGACGCGGAAACGGAAAGCGGATGCTGTTTCTTTCCGCCGTGCGCAGCGGCAATAAAGATATTCGCGGCATCGAGCTGATGGCTTCCGAGTTCGGCCATTAAACCGCCGCCGGTCCGATTCCAGAGACGCCAACGGATCAGTTCTTCAATAGCCGGCCGTTCGTAAGTTTGTCCGTCTTCGGACCGCGTTTCGTTTTTATATCCGTATTCTTCTGCAGTTTTGTACTTGACGCCATTGAATTCCCGTCCGTTAAGAAGAACGAAGTCGGAAAGCTGAGCTCTTTTCTGTTCGAGCTTTGGGGTCCATGCGGCGATTTCACGCTGGCAAGAGGCCTTTTCGCGGGAAAGACGCTTGGCTTCTTCGATCAGTTGGGGCGTTTTCTTCTCTTCCGGAAGGGCGGCGATCCGAGCGATCATCTCTTCATTTTTCGCGATCGTTGCTTTCAGACGATTGACTTCATCGTTCCATTCTTTCCACTCGCGGGCAAGCTCTCCCTTTTTGGCGTCCACTTTTTTGGAGTCGCCGGGAAGAGGCATTTGCCAACTGTCGGATCCGGGCAGATTTCCCCGATGCCATTGAGCGCGAACATAATGAAGATCGCCGATCACCCCCTTGGCGATCAGTTCTTTTGCGTGATCATAAAGAATATTGTAATGGCGCTGATGGCCGACGGTAAGATGTTTTTTCATCTTTTGTGAGACCCGGATCATCTCTTTGCAATCGGCGGTGGAATGGCCCATCAGTTTTTCGGTTAAAACATGATATCCGCGATTCATTGCGTCGATTGCGGCCGGAGCGTGAAGGAAAAGAGGAAGTCCGATAATGATTCCTTCGATTCCGAGTTTATCACCGTCCGCGAGAAGATCTTTATAATCTTCATAAACTTTAACGTGCTGACGCGCTTCTTCTTCGGATCGCCAGCCGTATTTTTTCATAAGGCCGGGCCGAACAGCGGCGGCGGTTGCACTATAGCAGTCGCCGTGAAAAGCGCGATACTGGTTGTAAGGCCGAATATCCGCAATGGCAACGACTTCGATATATTTTGGATTGAGTCCGCCGATCAGGACACTTCCTTCATCGCCGGTACCGAGAATCGCGACGCGAACCGGTTTATCGATCGGGCCGTAATGAAAGTAGTATCCGCCGATTCCTTTTCCGGAGGCGAGATCATCTTTGGCGGATCGCTTCAGGAAATCGCGGCGAAGCACTTTGCTTCCGATCGCAGCGAGAAAGTTTTCCTTTCCGATAGCTTTTTGTTCCGATGTCAAGTTCATAGTATACTTCCCGTTTTTATATTTTTAAATGTTGTATTTTTCCTGATTAAGATTCGGCAAAGCCTTATCACTTGTAAGAGCGTTTTCCGGGGTTTCATCGCTTTCGGGATCAAACCAGGTTTCTTTGAAATCAACGCTTTTTCCCTGTTCAGAAGCGATATTGGTGACCAGAGCGATCACCGCGTCGCCCAGCGCGATTCGCGGTTTGCATCGCGGCTGAAGTTCGGGATTCCGATTGTTTGGATTTTCCCGGACGCACCAGGCCCAATGTTCGATCTCTTCCTGGTATCCGCGGCTTACATTCGCAGGTCCGCTTCCCTTGGCAACTGCCTTCTGAGCCGGTGCGCTTGCCTGTGTATCCAGGGCGGAAGCGCCGGCGGCTTTCTTCTCCACTTTACTCGAAGAGGGACCGCGCAGAAGCTGGGAATCCTGTTCCCGTTCCAGAATAAGAGTTCCCTTGGTTCCAAATACGATTTCCCCGTATCCGCCGAATCCGTTTCCATTGATCGTGGAATACTGGACCGTAATGACCCTTTTCCGTCCATCAATCGTTTTCGGATTGTAGTTGGGGGCGGGAAATTCCACCAGAGTGGTAATATGATCATGGACTTCGCGATCGAGTCCGAAAAGATTTCTGTTCGCGGAGACATGGACCTTGAGAGGATGAACTTTTCCGTTGTCCGGAAGGGTATCGGGATCATCGCCGCGCAGGATCGCGGATCGACGGTTGTTCGCGGCCATAAAGATACTTGCGGCGTCGAGCTGATGGCTTCCCAATTCGACCATAAGACCGCCTCCAGTACGGGCCCACAAACGCCATCGGACCAGTTCTTCCGAGCTGGGACGGAAATAAGCGTCTTTGGTTCCTTCGCCGAATGTATGATCAAGATAGCCGTAATCGGCAACCGATTTGAGTTCAACTCCTTTGTATTTTCCGCCTTTCGCAAGAATGGCATCCTGAAGTTCAGCCTCTTTCTGAGCGACTTTTTTGCGCCAGGTTTCGATCTCCAAACCGCGGGCATTTTCAAGATTCTTTTGCCATTCGCGATATTCGTTGAGGAGTTTTCCGGCTTGTCGGTCGGAAGGCTTCAGGGAAGAAGGCATAGGCATTTGCCAACTGTCGGCTCCCGGCGAATTTCCCCGATGCCATTGAGCACGGATGTAATGGAGATCGCCGAGAAGACCGCGTTCGATCTGATCAACGGCTTCTTCATACAGGATATTGTAATGGCGCTGATGTCCGATCGCGAGATGTTTTCCCATCTGAGCGGCCGCACGGGCCATTTCTTTGCATTCGGTGATGGAATGTCCCATCAGTTTTTCGCAAAGGACATGGAGTCCTTTTTTCATGGCCTGAATGGAAGCGATTGCGTGAAGATGAAGGGGCAGTCCGATGATCACCGCTTCGATTCCGAGTTTATCGGCATCTTTGAGCAGATCGCGGTAGTCGGCGTAGACTTTCACATGTTTCCGCGCTTCATCTTCGGTATTCCATCCGTATTTTTTCATCAGACCGCAACGGGCTTTCATTGCGACTTCGCCGTAATTATCTCCATGAAAAGCACGGTACTGATTATAAGGGCGAATATCGGCGATAGCCTTTACTTCGACATAATCGGGATTGATGGCGCCGAGAAGAACACTTCCTTCATCCCCGGTTCCGAGGATGGCGACGCGAAGCGGATTTCCCTTGACGGTGGAATAGCCGAAATAGAAGGCGCCCATACTTGCAACAGGGACAGCCGCGGCCAGCGCGCCCGCCTTGAGGAAAGTACGACGAGAAAAACCGGAATCTTTTTCCGTCTGATTTTCTTTACTTTGACTCATTACTTTATTTCCTTAAATATAATATAAAATAAAATTTATCTGAATTGATCTCAAGCCCCGGAGAGCATGGATCCGCAAACGGGATCACGCGGCGTTTTTCCCATCGGAGACGTCGAGATTATCGGGGCAGAGGGGGTCTTTTTTCCATCCCCACAATTTCATGATCTGTTTTCCTCCGAAATTCCAGAGGAACCAATCGAGTCCGCCCCAGCGGCCGGACGGAATGGCGGCCAGCAGAAGGAGGATCAAGAGTTCGGCGGAATCTTTTCCGAAGACCATGAAGTGTCCAACCACTTCCGGAGAATAAGGATAAACCGTCGGCCAGGGGAACTGGGAGAGGCAGACGTTCAGCATGAACACAGCTCCGCCAAGAGCGGCCAGTCGTGTGCAAAAACCGAGCATGAGGCAAAGTCCGATGGCGGAAAGTCCCAAAGTAACGGAAAGATCCAGAAAACCGAGTCGGGTCGGCTTGGCAAATTCATTGATGAAAGGGGTATTGGTAATGAGGGAGGCACCGGGAATTTTATTTTGCCCATAAGCGAGAGGGGGCATTTTTCCTTCGGCCTTTTGAGCGGCATTGAGTTCGCACCAGAGGGCAAGTTCCATATTGGCGCCCATCTTTTCGACTTCATCGGCCAAAGCGGAACCTTCTTTACGGAGCTTCATTTGCATATCCCAATCACGGATCTTCTGATGTTCTGCTCCATTTGTCGGAACGACCATTTTTTTATACTGTCTTTTTTTACTTCCGAAAAAAGCCTGAATGTCGTCCTGCTTTTCCAGAGCGTAATCGCGCAGAGATTCGACGTACTGATTGACAATCGCTTCCGTTTCTTTCGATTGATCATCGGAAAGTTTGTATTTGGCTTTGAAGTTTTTGTAATAGGCGAACCATTCATTTTCAAAGACAGGGAGAGTCAAACCGATTTCTTTTTTGGTCTTGGAAGCTTCATCATAATGATAAGCTTTCGCAAGAGTCAAGCGTTCCGAACCGTCGAGATCGGGAAGCATCATGTAGTAGAGTCCCCGGGTCGGACCTTTGGCCATTCCGAGAAAACCTTTGGCCGTAAAACCGTTTGCCGGTTGCATTTTCCAGAGACCTTCATATAAAAAGTGCCAGCCGACACTTACACGCAGCACAACGATCAAAGCGATCATGATCATCGTGCAGTATCCGAATTTTTTCGTCCTTTCCAGGGGACACCTCCTCTCGATCCGGAAAAGGGAATCCCCGTTCCGGAGCAATTAAAAACAAACATATTTATATGTCTTTGGACAGATCGGTGTATCCGGAAGGCGTACACCTGCATTGGGTGCAGGAGATCTCCTTCCTGAAGATACGGAAATACTAATACAACATCTCCATTTTACCCCAATTTTTTCCATTTTAAAACTATCCCGTCTGGTTTTTAACCAAAATTTTTGAAAATCTTTCCGCAAAATGAGAGAAATGTTCTTTTTTTCCGAATAATCGTCCTCTTTTTTCTCGCGAAATTTCTCGCCTTTTGTAAAAAACAGTCCAAAACCGGAATTGCTTTCAAGTGAAAAACGGATAAATTTGATTCCGTTATCAATACAGAAGAAAGTGAAGGAGTTGAATATTGGTACGCACGTGATTTAATGGAACATTTAGGTTATACACGCTGGGAAAATTTCCAAACAGCGATAAGTCGAGCGATGATTGCGTGCGAAAACTCTGAAATTTGAAGTCCCGGACCATTTTCGTGAGTTCACGAAAATGGTCGCATTGGATCAGAAAGTATTGACCATTGCCGCCTTCGCATGATCATTTCTTTTGGTATTGACTGAAATCCGCCGCCTCAAACTTTCACCGTTGGACAACAGAACGTCTGAAAGAGTCCATGATCAAGGCCTTCATCATGGATGATGAACGGTTCAGAAGACCAGGCGTTTACTCCTTTCCAATCAGAGAGATGGCTTCGAATCGCATTTCCGGAAGATAAACAAGGCAAAAGCCGAGAAAACGTTTTTCGCCTCTTGGTTGAAAGAGGGATCCCGGAACAAGATGGGTCGTAATATGCCCGTTTTGGGGATCGGATTCGTCTTCAGGATTTCTGTAAACCCGATTTTCGCACTGAAGTTCATGAATATGTCCTGAACAGACGAGCCGCCAATCACAGGAGTCGATCAGATCGTCCAGAACACGCTGATTGCAGCCATGCGTAAACGCGATCGGAATATCCTGCAAGTTCAGGGATCCGAATTCCTCATCATGAAGTGTTCCATTGCATGAAGGAATCAGATCGCGGAAAACGCGCCGTGTGTATTCTCCGTCGCAGTTGCCGAATACAAAGTTGGTCGGAATCTCGCGAAAGAGCTCAACGGTCGTTCCTTGTCCGATATCACCGCAATGAATAATGCGTTCCACACCGCGCTGTTTACAGGTCCGAACCGCTTTTCGAACAAGATTGTCGTTCCCATGTGTGTCACTCATTACCGCAATGATCATTTGATATTATCCTCAAGTATCCGGCTGTCGTTGTATTCACGGATCAGGCGATCTTTCCCGCTGAAGGTGGTGATATGATCCCAAGGCAATTCCGCGTCGATGGAATAAGGCGTGTGAACGATCAAATTGGCATCAATCCCGGAATCCTGAATCGCTTTTTTCCAACAATCATATTGAAAATAGTCGGTCCAGGCATCCATTCTCGCACCGTTGATCCAGGCGTTTTCGATGATCGATCCGATTCGCCGGTCTCCTCGGGTCATTAATCCTTCCAAAAGACTTGTATGGAGTCCATGGTATTTCAGATCAACCGATTTAAACCGCCGCGTATTTCTCAAAAGAGCATGGGTCTTCGCGAGATAATCTTCGGTCGCCATTGCGTCCCATTGCAGAGGCGTGTGCGGCTTGGGAACAAAGTTGGAAACGTTGGCAACTACTGTCGGATAGCGCCCGGTCGTTGCTTTTCCCAAGCGGACAATTTCATCGCAAAGATGAATGATGCCGATAATATCCTCTTCTGTTTCATAAGGAAAACCGCACATGAAATACATCTTGATTCGATTGAATCCGTTTTCGAACGCGGATTTGCATCCGGCCATCAGATCTTCATCCGTTACTTTTTTTGCGATTCTTTTCCGCATGGTATCGCGTGCGGCTTCCGGTGCGATCGTAATGCTCGAAAGACGTTCCGTGGTAAGATTCTTCATTACATCGCTCAACTGATGATCGACTCGAAGACTCGGAACGGAAAGGGAAACCCCTTTGGGACAGACCGTTTCCCGCAGCCGATCCAGAAGCTGTTCGAAATGCGGAAATTCACTCGACGACAAAGAGAGCAGGGTCGCTTCGTCCGTTCCTGTATTTTGCGTCGATCGGTCGATCAGATCGACGATCTGATCCATGGATCGAACACGAAGCGGACGCTTGATCGGAGAACTTTGGCAAAAACGGCAGCTCTGCGGACATCCCCGCATGATTTCGACCGCGATTCGATCCTGAACGCTTTCGATCAGGGGAACCAACGGGTGATCCGAAGGAGGATACTCATCCAGATCGCGAAGAATCGCCGGTTTGATGAACTCGGGAACTCCTGATTCGGTTGGTCGGGGACGGCGAGCCCGGCCGGATTCATCAAAATCGACGGAATAAAATTCGGGAACATAGGCCCAGGAGAATTTGCGGGCCATTTCAAGCAGCATTTGCCTGCGCAAAGATCCGGAGTTCGACGCGGAATCGGAAGAGAGATTTCGTCCGTTCACCGAACTGTCCGGACGGCGGATCCCGGCTTTTTCTTTTAGTTCGACCCAAGCAGCGCAAGTTTCCGGAAGCGATTCTTCACCGTCTCCGAGTATATAAAGATCGATAAAATCGGACATCGGTTCCGGATTGAAGGCGGCCGGTCCTCCCGCGATGATCAGGGGATCGGAAGCGGAGCGATCTTTTCGGCGCCGCGGAATTCCGCCCAAATCGAGCATGGTAAGAATATTCGTATAAGAAAGTTCATACTGCAAAGTGAATCCGACAACATCAAAAGCGAAAAGAGGTGTAAACGTTTCCAGAGAATAAAGGGGAAGCCGGTTTTCCCTGAGGAGCGCTTCCATATCCGGGAACGGAGTAAAGGCCCTTTCGCAGCACCAGTCGTTCTTCCTGTTTATAATTGAATAGAGGAGCTGAAGGGTATAGTTGGACATCCCGATCGGATAGGTATCGGGAAAACAGAAACAGAACCGTCCGCGCATTGACCGCCAATCTTTACGGATCTGCCCCGATTCTCCTCCGATGTACTGGCCCGGCCGCTGGATGTCCGGAAGAAGCGTTCGTTCGATGGAACGGCGAAGTTCCGGATCAAAGTATTTTTCTTGCATCGTAACTTTATTTCTGCTGCCGAAGGCATAAAAAACTCAATGCTCCCAATACCAGGGAAGCGAACAGAAATCCCATATCCATCATTGAATTGTTTTTGTTAAAAGGAATTCCCGCAAGTAAATCCAACAAGAATATTACAAAAATCAACAGGAAAATCGTTAATGAAATAATACACAAAGCCTTTGGCATTGTCTTCCTCCTGATCGGAAAACCAAATATTGATATCTGTTTGTTTTTGAATATTAGAATAATCCGCTTGCGCAGTTCACGGATTCTGTTCACTGGCCCCAAAAGGAAAAATCCGATTTTTCTGATTGGGCTGATCTCAAAATCCCAGAACTACGACCGTTCATTATACTTTATTATTCCTGTTTTACCAGACAGGCGCAAAAAAAAGGCGGGGGAAATCTGTTTTTTCCTGATTATCTGCGAAAATCGCCAATAATTCGGGAAATATTGCGAAGCTGATCAAGGCCCGGCCGTACTAAGGGAAGGGATCCAAATCGTTCCTGGAATTCTTTCCCGCTCATTTCTTCCAGAAGATCGAGATCCAAACCGAGGAAATCCCATTTTTCCTTATAAGCGCGATTATAAGGACAGATCCGAATACATTCATCGCATCCGAAAAGGCGGTTTCCAAGGTTTTTTTGAACGAAGCCGGGAAGGGGATCTTTTTTGTTTTCAATCGTCCAATAGTTCAGACATCGCCGGGCATCCAGCTTCCGATCGGATCCGATCGCGCCGACAGGACAGGCTCTTTTACAGAGATCGCAATTCGAGCAGGGATCTTTTTGAACGGGCGGCAAGGTCTCTTCTTCTTTCCGGAATGCTTCATATTCGAGAGAAACGAGCAAAATTCCGATAAAGAAAGTACTTCCGAGCGCGGGATGGATCAGAAGGGAATTGCGGCCGGGCCGTCCCAATCCGGCGCGATACGCCCATTCTTTCTCCGGGATGGGGGCGGTATCGACAACAACTCTTCCGGAAATGTCCGGGAAATCTTTTCGAAGAAAGGAATAGAGCTCATTCAATTTGGATCGTAAAACGGAATGATAGTCGGGAAGAACTCCATAAGGAATGATCCGGCCTTTCCTTTTTCCGGACAAGGCCTTTTCCTGATAAGGGGAAAGATCCGTTTTTTCGGCAAGATCCTGAATCGAAAGGAGCCCGATGATCAGGGTTTTCGCGGCGGGAAAAACGCCAAAGGGATTCTTTCGAGCTTCCAGATTCCGTTCGAGATAAACCATCCCCGCCTGCCGGCCGGATTTCAACCATTGAAGATAATCCAAAAAAGAATCCGAATCGGATACAGGGACCATTCCCAGGTCTGAGATCCCGATTCGGACAGATTCTTTCTTTAAACGATCGTAAAGCGAATCCATTTCGGCGTTTAATTCCAGCTTTGATCTTTGGAAGAGAGCCATTGATGAATATCGAGAGCGGATTTTCGTCCTGCTCCCATCGCGAGGATCACGGTCGCGGCGCCGGTAACGATATCCCCACCGGCCCAAACACCCGGTTTACTCGTTCGTCCGGTTTCCGTCGCAACGATATATCCCCGTTTGTTCAGTTCGAGTCCATTCGTATTCTTCGTTAATACAGGATTCGCTTTCGCGCCGGCCGCAATAATTACGAGATCGGTATCGATCATGTATTCCGAACCTTCAATAGGGATCGGCGAGCGGCGTCCGGACGCGTCCGGTTCTCCCAGCTCCATTTTTTGAAGCTGCATTCGGCAAACCATTTTTTTCTCATTTCCGAAAAATTTGGTCGGATTAGTGAGAAAATGGAATTCGATTCCTTCCTGTTCCGCGTGATGGACTTCTTCGGCCCGTGCGGGAAGCTCCGCAGAAGATCGGCGATAAATGATCTTGACGGACTCCGCTCCCAGCCGCATCGCACTTCTCGCGGAATCCATTGCGACGTTTCCCCCGCCGATCACGCAGACATTTTTACCGCGAACGATCGGAGTGTCGAATTCGGGGAAAAGATACGCCTTCATTAAATTGGATCGGGTCAAGTATTCATTTGCCGAATAGATCCCGCCGAGATCTTCTCCTTCGACATGAAGGAATCCGGGAAGACCGGCTCCGACTCCGATATAAACAGCGTCAAAATGCTCATCGTTCATCAGTTCATCGACGGAAATCGTTTTACCGACCAGCGTATTCAGTTCAATATCGACTCCCAGCGTTTCCAGATAATGAACCTCGGATCGGACAATATCTTTCGGAAGCCGGAATTCGGGGATCCCGTACATCAGGACTCCGCCCGGCTGATGAAAGGCTTCGAAAATCGATACATCGTATCCTAAAAGGATCAGATCACCGGCAACCGTCAATCCGCCGGGGCCTGCTCCGATTACGGCGACTTTTTTTCCATTTTTGGGCGTTCGATCCGCGGGAACGGAAACCAGTCCATGTTCTCTTTCGTAATCGGCGGCAAATCGTTCACATCGGCCGATTGCGACCGGTTCGAACTTCTTGCCCAGAATACATTTTCCTTCGCACTGATTTTCCTGAGGGCAAACGCGTCCGCATATTGCGGGAAAGGCATTTTTTTCCTTGATCTTTTTCGCGGCGTCTCCGAATTGACCTTCCGCGATCAAATGGAGGAATTCAGGAATGGGAACATTGACCGGACATCCGGACATACAGAGAGGGGTTTTGCAGTGCAGACATCGGGACGCTTCCCGACGGGCCATCTCTTCCGTATATCCGAGAGGAACTTCCTTGAAATTTCGAGCGCGAACCCGGGGATCCTGTTCCGGCATCGGAGTTCGTCCAATTCGTTCAGCGGCCGCCGATCGTTTTTCATTCGTATCCATTGTACTGCCGTTTGTCCTTCCTAATCCCGGTTGTGTTCTTTTACGTATCGGTCAAGCGAACATTTTTCCGCGTCGCAATAAGTTTTTTGACGGGAAAGAGCAATATCCCAATCGATTGCCAGCGCATCGAATTCCGGTCCGTCAACACAGGTGAATTTTGTTTCTCCGCCGACCCGAACTCGGCATCCGCCGCACATTCCTGTTCCGTCGATCATGATCGAATTCAGGCTGGCGATCGTCTTTACGCCGAAAGGCCGCGCCGTTTCCGTACAGAACTTCATCATAATGGCCGGACCGATCGTATAGACGCAGCGAATGGCATCTGCTTCTTCTTTACGGGCAATATTGGCTTCCAGCAGCTCGCGGAGAGGTTCGGTTACCAGAGCCTTTCTTCCCTCGGATCCATCGTCCGTTGTAATAATATGCTGATCGGCAACAGAGGCGATTTTCTCTTTCCAAAAGAGAAGTTCTTTCGAACGCGCTCCCTGGATCACGATCACACGGTTTCCCGCTTCTTTCAAAGATCGCGCGATCGGATAAATCGGCGCGGTTCCCACTCCGCCGGCAACGAGAACAACCGATCCGAACTGATCGATCTCGCTCGCTTTTCCAAGCGGTCCGATCATTGCGAAAAGAGAATCTCCCGCCTTTTTGTGCGTTAATTTTTGCGTTGAGGTCCCAATCGCCATTATCACTAACGTGATCGTTCCCGCCTCTTGATCATAATCGGCAACGGTTAAAGGAATCCGTTCTCCCTGATCATCGGACATTACGATTACAAAATGTCCGGCCCGGGCCTTCTTCGCAAGCTGCTTGTTCAATACCGTCATCTCAAAAATGCGCGGCGCCAGCTCTTCAACTTTTAAAATGGGAATCATCTCTTTTCTGAACTTTCTTTCAAAAAATAAAAGACCTTAAAGAATACTTTCAAGTAAAAGACGCATCTTTCTCAATTCAGTTTCCTGATTCACATCGGGCAACGGGTGAAGATCGACACAAAGCGCCCGATTGTATTTTACCTTGCTTAATTGAATTACCAATTTTCCGTATTCCAGAATCCCCTGTCCAAGGAGAACTTGAAATTTTTCCCGGGTCGTGTCTCGTAATCGGACATGGGACGTCAGTGGAATCAGGGAATCATAATCGACCGGATTGGGCTGATTGAATATAAAATAAGAGGGATCCAATGTAAGGGCAAGGTGAGAAACCGATTTGCAAAGACTTTGGATCGACTCTGCGGTCCCCGCAATTTTACCCGATTCATTCAAAATTCCAACTGTAATCCCATCGAACATCGCCGCTTTTGTCAATCGACGAAGCCGTTCGATCTCCTCATTATACGGCGTTCCCAGTATTCCGCTTTTGACCGTAATACTCACGATCCGAAGGAATTTGGACAATCGGCAACAGGCATCAAAGACTTCAAAATAATGAGGATCCGTTCCCTCCAGATCCAGAAAGAATGAGATCGGGCGGATCTGTCGATTACTGCAGCATAATTTCGCGGCCTGTTCAAGTGATCCCAGGAGAATATCAGGATTTAAATCGCTTTTCCGGTTTCCTATTACCACTTCATACGCGGTGTACTCCAGATCGGCCAATTTATCAATACAGGTTTCCTGCGCAACATCGGGAAAGCATCTGCTTGACGCGGCTACAAACATGATTAAACTCCTTTTTAGTTCCAATTAACAGTAAAATCACAAAAATTTATACTATTATAAGTTTTTGTGATAAAAACTGCCTCTATTATAATTTTACATAAATTCCTAAAATTTCAAGGGGGTCGTTCATGGAAGCCTTTCCTCGCAGAAGGCTATTTTCCAATACAAAACCGGCTGAAAATTCGATCGAGAATATCATCCGTATGAACCGATCCAAGGATCAGACCGATCTGATCCAATGCTTCGCGAAGGGAGGCCGCGATGAGAACTTCATCGTTCATTTCCTGGGAAATCCGCGATCCTCTCTCAAGAGCCGCCTCCGCGTTTTTAAGTGATTCCCGGCATCGAAGTGCTGTCGAGGGAACCGCTTCCGTCCGATCCTTTTCCGATCGAAGCCGATCCATAATTTCTCCAAGAAGCTGCGGAATTCCCTCTCCGGAAACCGAGCTGACCTTCAAATTATCCATGGACCCTCTTTTTATCTTGCCTGTATTGTCTATTTTTTCTTTTTTCGCCGGGTCGTGATTGATAAGATCGCATTTTGTCCGGACGATCAGAACTTTTTCGGATCGTTCCGGCAAGGGATCCGTTCCTGTCGAGTCCAGACAATACAGGAGAAGTGATCCGGACACTTTTGCCTTGTTCGCGAAAGATCGGGATTTTCGATCGAACGCGGAAGAGGGATCCTCCATCCAGCCCGCTGTATCGACCAGTGTCCAGCAAAATCCCTTGATATCGATTTTTTGTTCGATATAATCCCGGGTCGTCCCGGCAACGGAAGAAACAATCGCTTCAGATGATCCCGCGCCTTCTTTACCGCAAAATCGGATCAGGGCATTAAACAGGGAACTCTTCCCGCTGTTCGGAGCTCCGATCAGAACGACATGCGGATCCGGATCCCGTCCTTCCCGGTTTTCCATTTGCCGAAGGATCCTGCGAATTTGATCCCGCGCGAGTTCGATTCTGCGCCGGATCTCGTCTTTTGTAATAAACTCAATATCTTCCTCTGTGAAATCCAATCCGGCTTCAAGATCACATACGGTTTCCAGCAGTATTTCCTGGAGTTCAGCAAGCGGTTTTCCAATTCCGCCCGCCAGTTGTTCCAAAGCCGCGTTCAATTCCTGATCGCCCGACGCGTCAATAATTCCGAGAACCGCTTCCGCTTGAGTCAAGTCGATTCGTCCGGCAAGAAAAGCGCGCAGGGTAAACTCTCCCGGCCCCGCCAGCCGGACACGCCCGGTATCACAGATCCTGCGAACTGCCGATTCCAAAAGGGGATCGGATCCCGGAAGATGAAGTTCGATCGATTCCTGTCCGGTAAATCCTCGCCCTTCTCCCCAGTAATAAAGATCGCAGGGAACAGAAAGATCCGCGTTGATTCCGGTCCATGGAGAAAAGAAGCCGCTCCGGATCATCGTTTCCGCGCTGGGAACAAGGGATTCACGCGGTTCAAAAAAAGACCGAATCACTTCGAGAGCTCCCGAACCGGAGATCCGAATAATTCCGCGCGCCCCGATCCCGGGAGCGGAAGCCCGCGCAGTGATAATATCATCGATCGTATACATTCTTTCCGATGTCCTTTATTTCATGATTTCCGATCCGGTCGTCTGATCGCGTTTTACCGGCGCACACTGCGAAAAAGACGAAGTGCGTCCGAAAAATACAGGATCAGGGAAGAAGCGGTAATGGATTCCTGTTCAAGGACTTTTGCGGCGCAATCGCCCGCCAGCCCGTGGAGCGCGACGGCAAGGCGAACGGCGGAAAGCGGATCACGGATCTGTCCGATCAGGCTTACGAGGATCCCCGTTAATACGTCCCCGCTTCCTCCCGTCGCCATTCCGGGATTGCCGGTTTCGTTGATATAAACATTTTGCCCGTCGGTAATAATGGTTCGATGTCCCTTCAGAATGAGGATTAGGGAATCCTTTTCCGGATGTGAAAAATGATAATGATCTTTGAACGACTGAACAAATCGAAGAGCCGCGTTTTTTCTTTCCTCTTCCGTTTGTGGAATCGGTTCTCCAGTCAAGCGGGCAAATTCACCGGGATGCGGAGTAAAGATTCGGGTACCCGCGATTTTCAATTCTCCTTCCGGCAGATCGATCCAAAGATCCGGGGCCAAAGCGTTCAACGCGTCCGCGTCAAATACGACCGGTTTTTCGACATTCTGCAGCACGGATCGAAGGACAACGCTTTCATTGTGTATTCGTCCCAGCCCGGGTCCGATCGCTCCGGCGGTGAAGGTATTCAAGGAATGAATGATCATTTCCTGAGCGGAAGGATCGATTTTTCCTTCCGGATCCGACGGCAAGGGAGCAATCATATACTCCATCGCATAAGAAGCAACGATATTCAGAATGGATTCGGGAACGGCAAGATGGACCAGACCGCTTCCGGCAGCAAGCGCCGCTTTTCCGGCAAGAGCGATTGATCCGCTCATCCCGCGTGATCCGCCAACCAGAAATACATGTCCGTAATTTCCCTTGTGTCCGTTCTCTTTTCGAAGCGGAAATTCCGGAAGGGAACGGAGAAAATCCGCAAGCGCGGGATTCGGTGCAAAATGATTATCTTTCGACATATCGGGTCCTTCCTCAAGATGTTTGCGGAGCCGTTCTATTCCGCATTGACTTCTTCCTTAAATCTCAATTTCGAACTCCGCTTTCATGGAAGCAAAAGATATTTACGCGAACTTCGATTCCGATCCATCTCGCCCTGAATTATATCAAAAAATCCCTTTTCGGCAACAGTATGCGGAAAAAAGAGGGTACTTTTGCGGAAAAGAATGATTGTTTTTTCGCTTGAAGTCCTTTAAAATGGATCTGTTCGTTTTTTACGCAATCATCCTTTTGTGAGTGATTCCGTTTACCCAATTTCAATCCATTAAAAATATCGGAGTTTATTCAATGGAACAGAGTACGAATTCCAAAGGAAACCGACGCGTTTTTATGCAGAAGGGGAGTGTTCTTGCGGCTTCTTCTCTTTCTCTTGCCGCTGCTCCCAAAGTTCATGCGGGCGAAAACAATACGATTCGAATTGCCCTTGTTGGATGCGGAAACCGGGGAACCGGTGCACTTCGACAGGCTCTTGCCGCGGATCCTCATACAAAGATCATTGCGATTGCCGACGCATTTGAACAAAAAGCCAATCTCATGGGAGAGGTTCTGAAAGAAACCTGTAATCCGGAGCAGTTCGGCCTGGAAAAAGACCGGATCTTTTCCGGACTCGACGCTTATAAAAACGCGATTGATTCCCTTTCTCCCGGCGATGTCGTGATCCTCGCGACGCCGCCCGCCTTTCGGCCTCTTCATTTTGAATATGCTGTTCAGAAAGGGGTGAATATCTTCGCGGAAAAACCGCTGAGCGTTGATGTTCCCGGTTTAAGACGGCTTGCCGCCGCAAATAAAATCGCGAAAGAAAAAGGACTTCGGATCGCCGTGGGACTGAATAATCGCCATTATCCCCGAACGGAAGAAACGATTCGCGCCATTCACGACGGAAAGCTCGGCGATATCTTCTCCTGCTGGGTCTATCGCTGCCAAGCTCATCGCGCACTCAGTCCGAAAGGAAATTTGACACCTCTTCAGCATCAACTGAAAAATCTTTTCAATTTCGATTGGACCTGCGGCGGGTTTATCGTCGATGGAATGATCCATAATATCGATATCTGCTGCTGGGCCAAAAACGATTGGCCGGTTGAAGTTCAGGGAATCGGCGGTATTCTCGACGATCTTCGACTTGATCAGCGCCCGGATATGCTTGCTGTCGAATACACCTTTGCCGATGGAAAAAGACTGATGATTCAGGGACGATCCATGAATAATAATTGGCAATTCCATCAGGCCAATATCCAGGGAACAAAAGGGTGCACGCAAGTCGGAGAAGGAGTTCGGGAACCTCGTATTTATGCGGGATCCGATATGGTAAGTTCCAGCCGCAAAGAGATCTGGACCCCATCCGTTTCCGCGAATTGCAATTCCTATCAGGAAGAGCATAATCGGTTTTTCGCGGCTATTCGGGCAGGAAAAGAGTGGAATGAAGTCGATCGGAGCATTAAGGCAACCTTTACGGCGATCATGGGCCGGATCGCTTATCAAACCGGGGAACGGCTGACCGCCGAAAAGATCTGGACCTCAAAATATGAGCTCGTTCCCAATGTCGATACCATGTCGATTGACGGACCTTCGCCCCTGATGCCCGACGAACAGGACCGGTATTTTGTTCCCATCCCGGGAATATTTAAATTCAGTTGATTCCGCAAAAGTTTGCAAATTACTGATATTCTCTATTTTTTACATAAAAAAGAAAATATTTCAGAAAAAAGCACTTTTTTTGGAAATATCTGTGTATTTGTTTTATTTTCCTCTTACAATAAACTGTAAGGCATTTTGCTGTTCTAAGGACAGGACAGCAAAATGCCCGGATTTCTGTTTGTCAAATTTCATTCAAATTCAAAAGAAGGATCGAAAAAAATCGGAAATAAAAGAAGTATTTTACCCGATCGGAGCTGAATGAACAGAAAATTTTTGTAAAAGGGAGCGGAATCATGAAACATTCTGTCTTTGGAATCCGAACGGTTTTTTCGCCGTTGACTGTTTTGTTTCTGATGTATCTGATATCTGTCTCCGCAGGAGCCGCAGAATCGGGAATCAGTAATATCACACCGGAAGAAGCCTATCGCCAATTGGTTGCGGGAAACGCGCGCTATACAAAACAGGAAAAGGAGGGCGCGCTGAAATTGCCTGAACTCTCCAAATCGGAGGATCGCTTGCCCATCGCAACGATTCTTTACAGTTCGGATCTTCCGAAAAAACCGAATGAACTGATGGATCTTTCGGAAAAGGATCTTTACATGGCCCCGTTGAGTCTTGGGGCTTTTTCCGGAGATGATCTGGATGATCTGGAATATGGAACGATGAATCTGAAAACGCCGGTTGTCGTCGTTTTAACCCATTATCCCAGCCGGGACGTTCTGAACTTTATTCGGCAATTCGATCTTTTGGAAGCAAAAGCAAAAGAAGCGGCTAAAAATTACGATCCTTCAAAATCTCCCGCAAAAAAGGAAACGGATAAGGACGTTGAGCTTTACAATCTGGTTGGCCCGGCGGTCAAGCGTGCTCGGGAAGCCTATCCGGACCTTAAAGCGGCGGAGCTCGCCAACGTCGTATCGGAAGCGATCGTTTGGCAATCCCTCGAAGCGGTTTTAATGCAATCTACCGCAACCCAGGATTTGATCAAAGCGGGATCAGTCGATTTAATCGCCGCAATGGTCGATGATTCGACCGGACAGATCAGCTGGCTCGGGGCTCATCCTCTTCAGGAAGAATTTCTTAAGCCCGCTCCAAAAGAAGTGGAGAACAAATTGACCGCAATGCAAACGGTTAAAACGGCAAAACCGGTTGAAAATGCCGGATTGCCCGAACCGTTGACGGAAAAAGTCGTCAGCAATTACATTACGGAATATAAAACCAACAATTACTACAGTGATATTGTAAGCGATTACTATACAACCCCGGTTTATTATGAACCCTGCTGGCGTCTTTTTCATCCGACGGTTTGGTGTTATCGGCCCTGGTGCGGGGTTTGGGTCAATCCGTTTGTCCCTTATCCCTATTATCGCCCTTGGGGATACGGGCCCGGCATCGGTCTGTATTTCGGAAGAGGATGGTTTAATTTCGGCATCGGATTCAACTTCCACTATGGACCGCCCGTTCATTTCGGCCCCGGCTTCCATCCGCACGATCCCTATTGGGGCCGCGGACCATTCCGTCCGGCTCCTTTTGGACCCGGACATGGACCTGGGCCCCGTCCTGGGTTCGGCCCTGGACCCGGCCCTCACATGGATCGGGCACGTGAGTTGATCTATTCCGGACGCGGACGGGAAATTGGTGCTCTTTCGCGCGGTGATCGTCCCGGTTTTCGCCCCGGCAGCATTCAGCCCGGTATGGTTTCCGGCTTCAGCGGTAATATCGGCGGACCGCGCCCCGGCAAACCCGGCGGACCCGGATCACTTGGCCCCGGATCGAGAACGCCCGGCCAATCCGGTGCACCCGGTATTGAAAGAGGACAGCGAGTTTACAAGCCGGGCGGAATGCGTCCCATCGGCCCGGGAAGCAGCTCTTCCGGACGGAATCTCAGTACAGGAACCCTTGGCGGAAAAGCAACAGGAGATCAGCGATCAACCCCTTCCGGTTTTCGGGCGGGCACCAGCCCTCTTGGCGGCGGTAATCCGGGAACGACCGGGATTCGAGCAGGAACGAGTCCGGTTGGCGGACGGTCCGGCATTGGCCAACCCGGCGGACCATCAACCCGGGGAGGATCAAGTCCCCTTTCACCTTCCAGCCGGCCCGGATTCAATTCCGGTCCCCGATCGGGATTAGCGCCTTCCGGCGGCCGATCATCAGAAACCCGTTGGCAGCCCGGCGGATTTGGACAGAAAGAATTGACGGGAAATCGGGGATCCATTACCGAAAAGTCCAGTCCGATCTTGGGAAATACGTTCGGATCGCCTTCTTATCGTCCTTCGTCCGGACGAACATCGGCGACCTATTCTCCCAATCGGAATTCCGGATCGGATCGTGCTCCCGCTTCCCGACCTGGACAAGGAGCGGATTCGATTCGATATCGCCCGTCTTCCAGTCGGCCTTCAGCAACGTTTTCTCCAAGCCGGACCTCCCCGTCCGAGAGAACAAACAGAAATTTCAACACTCCAAGTCGATCGGATACGCCGACCCGGAATTTCAATACTCCGAGTCGAATAAGTACACCGCGAGCAGG
>JAUNSU010000156.1 GCA_030539035.1 Planctomycetia bacterium | reverse complement strand
CTTGGCGATTTGCCTGAGCCAGAGATTACCCATAGATTTTGGTAGAGAGGCTAATCTTTATATTTTTGATAAAGTCGATACGAGGGGGTTTTTCGGAAACGGATACGGTGTATCCAAAGGCGCTGCGCATTCTTTCTTTTACAATTGCCGTTCAACTGCAGATATCATCGACGGTCTTTCCAATACGATCGCGATATCGGAAGGAGTAACCGCCCGGGATTACGTGGACCCTCGAGTCAAAAACGGAATGCAGCAGTCTTTCGATATCAATTCCTGGAGCGGTACCGCGGTGGCCTGTGCGGCAAAACGAAGTACAACGGATCCGGCATTATACGAAGTTCCAGCAACCAATACCGCGACCCGTCCCCGCGGATCCGGTTTTCAATTCGGATATCCGACGAATTTTCTTTTTAATACGATTCTCCCCCCGAATTCTCCTAGTTGTCATCGCGGTACAGATGGAATGTATGGAGGATTTCTTTCGCCGACAAGTGAACACAGCGGCGGAGCGAACGCTCTCAGAGCGGATGGAAGTGTTTTGTTCGTCTCTGATACAGTGGATTGCGGCGTTCAGTCCTCCATACCGTCGGGAACGCCCTTCGCAAGTGCCGACTTTACCGGTCAAAGTCCTTTTGGTATTTGGGGAGCAATGGGAACCATTAACGGCGGAGAATCCAGTACCTTGTAAATGCGAACCGGACTTTTCCGGTCTTTGTGCAATTCCCGTTTTTTAGACATAAATAATCACAAGAGCAAATCCTTTATAAACTCGCGGAGATCATTGATGAGGAAAATCCGGACAGTATTGTGTGTAATCGCATGTATTTTGTATATTATGGAAGATGTTCGGACAGATCATCCTGCTGCGTTTGCCAAAGAAGTTAAAAGGTTCGAATTCAATGCCGCCGAATACGGTGCCGTCGGCGACGGAAAAACACTCAACACGAAGGCCATTCAGCAGGCCCTGGATGCTTGTGAGAAAAACGGCGGCGGAACGGTGATCATACCTCCCGGGAGGTTTGTCTCCGGGACTCTTTTTCTTAAAAATAATACGGATCTGCATCTCGCACCGGGCGCGGTACTCAAAGCAAGTCCGAATCGGGAAGACTATTGCGGACTTGATGCTTATCCGCAGAACTTCGAGGCCCCGAGCGAAGGCTGGGGATCAGCCCATCTGATCGCCGCAGTGAATGTTAAAAATGTTGCGATTACGGGAGAAGGTACCATTGACGGTTCTGCGGACGCTTTTCTCGGAGAACCGAAGACAGCTCCAAAGGGAGCAACAGATTGGCGCTTCGGTTTTGCTTACACAAAGGGTCTTTCGCCCAAAATTGATCTTGCGCCCGACCGCAAAATGCTTCGGCCCGGCCAGTTGATCGTTTTTTGTGAATGTCAATCTGTTCGAATGAAAAATGTATCAGTGCGGAATACTCCGAGCTGGTGCTGTTTCTTTTACGGTTGTGAAGATGTGTTCATCTCCGGGCTCAAAATTGATAATCCGCCCTTTTTCGCAAATTCGGACGGTCTTGATATCGATTCGTGCCGCAATGTTGCCGTTTCCGACTGCCGGATTATTACCGGCGATGATGCGATTGCCGTCCGCGGAGCCCCTTCTCATTTACTCAACAAGGATCGTGTATGCGAACATATCGTCATTACGAATTGTATTCTTTCCTCATCGTCCTGTGTATTTCGAATTGGAGTCGGCAATGGCACAATTCGCGATGTCAGCATTTCCAATATCATAATATTAACAGGCGGGACCGGATTTCACTTTCAATCTTCATACAGTAAAAAGGATCAAAGAGGGGTCAATATTTCAAGAGTGCGCTGCAATAATATCAATATGCGCGCCGTTTTCTATCCGATACAAATTTCGCCCGGCACAGAATCCGCAGAAGCGGTGATCGAAGACATTGTTTTCGACGGGATCTATGCGGAGTCTTATGGAGGCATCGTGATTTCCGGAAACGGAAAAACGGATCCCAAGCGAATTACGATCCGGAATTCGGAATTTGCGGCCGTAAAAAATCCGGTTCAAATGCTCCGATTCCCGGAAGCCTACTTCAGGGTAAGCGGAAAAGCGACCGCACGCTTTGAAGATGTCTCTCTTCGCTGGAACGATGCAGAACATTGGAAAAGACCGTCTGATTTTGCAAAATCGGCTTCCGTGAAAACCGTTCATTGCGACTGGCCCGAACCTTCTAAAGAATCAAAACAGTGAAATGAGTTTAAGATCAGAGAGACTGTTTTCATTTCCACCTTAAATATACCGTAAAAGGAAAATCAATGGAAATCAATTATGCCAGACGTCGTTTTATCGGCGATCTCGGATTGCTGGGACTTGTTTCTTTTCAACTTTCCCCCCGTGTTTCAACAGGACGGACGCTTGCAGAAGGAGAGCCGGATTCCGGATCTGCTGTCAAGGATCCTCCGGATCCGGCAATCGCCAATCCGGGCGTCTGGTCCTTCGGCCTGAAGCCGCCGAAATATATTATCTTTACCTGTGATGAAGAACTCAAAGTACTTGTAAATCCTGATCAGGAAATTGACCTTAGCACAAGTCCAAAAAAGAAAGTAACGACCCTTCGCAAAATTTGTGAAGAAACGCAAAAGGAAAATATCAAAACCTTAACAATCATCTTTGACGCTTTTTTTGCGAAATTCAGATCCGATCAGAATCAAAAGCCGCGTCAATTCCGTCCCGACAATGAGCAGTACATTGAGTATCTTTCAGGAATCAGTAAATTCGCCGCACAATACGGGATCGGACTCGAACTCAGTTTTCTCACTCCCCTTGAATTGGGAGACAGTTTTAAAGCGCAAACGGGCGAATGCGGCCGCTGGATTCAATATCGGGAAGGATATCGTGAAAAAGGAACCGGCCGTTTTTCTGTTTTCCTTTGGGAACAGACCCGATGGCAGAATAATAAGGGTGTTATTAATCTTCAGCAAAAAAATGTCCGTGTCTTCGCATTCCGGGAACAGCCTCGTATTGGAACAACGAATTTCCATGTTGTCAACGAAAAGGAGATTATCGAACTGCCCGGTCCTTTTGAAATTCTTCACGAAAAGAAAGACCATCGGCCGCAGAACCGTATGATTATTACCGGAAGCGGCAATAAAGGAATTCATGGCGAAAAACTTCACGACGGTTTTAATGCCGTAATGGCGGTCGTTTCATACGAAACACCGGAACTGGACTATTTCAGCCCCAAAGCCAAACCTTTTTTAAAAGAGCTTGTTAAAAAGTATTACAAAGCCGGGATCAATTTAAATGCCCTCTATTCCGATGAGATCCATATTCAGCAGGACACCGGATATTTCAGCCACCACGACAGCGGCGAATTTACTTTCCGATATTTGACGGTAAACTTGCAAAAAGCTTTTGCGCAAAAATACGGACAGGAATATCTTGATTTTGAAAAATATCTCGTTTATTTTTTGTTTGGTCAACATGAATGGCAAACGACCGTCGTCGCTAAAAAAGATTCGCAGCATATATTTTCACCGGACAGACTTGGAGTACAAAAAGCAAATCTCCTTCGCCGCAGATATTATGATTTGCTCCATGCACAGGTTGTTCGTCTTTTCTCGGATGCAAAACATTATGCGGAATCTTTATACGAAAAGAAGCTTTTGGCCCGAAATCATCCGACTTGGGCTCAAAGTCCAACCATTGATTATTGGTCCAGCCGCAGCAATGCGCTGAAATATGAGTACACTGCGGACTTTGTATGGTCGAATACGGTCCAGCAAGCCTCGGCCGCGTGCGATGATTATTTTCGCTGGAATGATTTTTTGACAGGAGGCGGCAACGATTTTGCAGAGGGCGGATGGGCTGATCGTGATTATTACGGACAGGCGATGGCCGCGTCAACCGGATCGCTGAACGATTGGCCAAACGCTTACGTGGGCGTGTGGGGTCAACCTCTGGAGTCCCGGATCCGTATCTCGGAAATACGAGCCGTTTTCGGCAATGCGACCAAGGGGCCCATGAAAGCGATCGAAGAAGCTCAACATCGCAGCATCGAAGTCCTAATGCTCTATCCGATTTCTCTTGTCGCCTGTACAGAACGCTTCGGATCCTGGATGGCTCTTTACGGATATGCCAATTACATCACCGCGGAACGTCTTTTAATGTATGGTAAAGTCAACGAGAACGGAACTATCACCGTGCGGGGGCGTACATACGGTACAATATGTGCTCTGTATGAACCGCTTCCCCCAGCCGGTCTTTTGCCTTTCCTTGAAGAATTCGCGGCAAAAGGGGGTAAGATCGTCTGGTCCGGCCCGCCGGCTCAGTTGGACATGGATGGCAATGATGTATTGAAGCGCTGGTCGGATCTTTTTGGCATTGGTCAAATGAACGCCGATTTAAACGGGATCTCTTCGCCGGGCCGTAAAATTGATTTTTGCGGTTCACTTCAAGGTGTTCCTGTTCAGGATATTCTTACCAACTTTCCGATTGATTATATCTATCCGGCGGAAGTGTCCCAAACAGAAAAAAATAAATCGGAAGTCGTTGCGCGCTGCGGCGATAAAATTATCGGACTCCGCAAGGATAATCTCCTTTGGCTTGGATTCCGTCCGCGCGATGATCAATCGGCTTCGCTTGGATATGAAACACGCACCTGGTATGAAGTTCTTTTTCGAATGGGAGCTTATCCTTCGAGTAAAAAATGGGATCAGTATAACGACAATCCCGTTTGTATTTCCCGAACAACTCCGTATTTTGCCGCATCTTTTCCCAATGGTGCTGTCGCCTTGACGGTTCATTATTCGCGCCATGCGGAAACATGGTCCAACGATATTAATCGCAATGCGGAAGAAGATAAAAAAATATTGGATCTCAACCCGATCCCCTCTGCGGATATTACGTTGAAAAAGTTCAAAATCGCGGGACACGAAATAGGATATACCGGTACCCGTATGGCCGCATGGAGATTGGACAAGAACGATCGGCTTATCGCGTTCTATGGAAAAAGAACCAATCAAATCGAAATTGACGGAAAGACATTTGTCTTTTGCGATGATCCGCTTGTGGAGATTGCCTGGGCTCCGGTGGCAATGGAACGTCGTGTTCCGGGAGGCGCCGTTCTCGAAATTTGGGCATCCAACCAGGCGAATCTTCGAATTCCTCTGGCCGATCCCAACATGAAAAAGGTTCGAGTCTTTGAACGGTCCAGCGAAGGTAAATGCAACAGAGAAATCAAACAAACAACGATTGCAGACGGATGTTTAGAGTTTCGCACTCTAAAACTCTATACAGGCTATTTTGTCACAATGGATTAAAGATAGTGTACCGTTTCATTTTTAACGACGGCCTCACTCATCAAGACGGAGAATATTTCATGACCCGATTCGAATTTTTGAACAAATCCCAGCCAATGAAAATTACACGAAAGAACAAAAGGGTGATAAACGTTATGACTCGTATAAATTTTAAGTGGATCTGTTCTCTGCTTTTAATATTTTTCACAGCCTCCGTGTTTTATGGGGAGGAATTGATGACCGGAAGTATCCTCCCATATGATTTAACGGTCGAGTCGTTAACAGACCCGGTGGGAATCGATACCCCGGAGCCCCGTTTATCCTGGAAGTCGAAAGCCGTACAGCAGAACGCTTATCATTTGAAACAAAGTGCCTGGCAGATCGTGACCGCCTCTTCAAAAGAAAATCTGGATCTGGGAGTGTACGATCTTTGGGACTCCGGGAAAGTCAATTCCAGCGATTCTCTATTCATCTCGTATAAAGGAAAAAAACTCGAAACATCTCAATATTGCTATTGGAAAGTTCGAGTCTGGGATCAAAACGGAAATGTTTCCCGATGGAGCGAGACCGGGCGATGGGGCATGGCCATCATGGATCCCGCAGACTGGTCCGCGTCCTGGATCGGCATGCCGGAGACGTTGCGTCCGAATGTCGATTTGTCGGACGCCCATTGGATCGGATGTTCCAAAAAAGAGGCAAAGACAACATACCTTCGCAAAACTTTCGATCTGAATATATCGAAGGAGGATCTTGAAAAGAAAGAGATCTATGCGCTCCTTCGATATGCGGGCAATCAAAAATTTGAGATGTTTTTAAACGGCGAACCGATCGGATTTTCGATTGGGATTATCTGCAATCCCAATCTTCTTCGAACCATTGATATTTCCGAACGGCTTGTTCCCGGAAAGAATATTCTCGCGATTTTCCTTAAAAACAGAAACAGTCCTGACCCGCTTGCCTTTCTGGGAAAATTGGAGATCGGGAAAATTGACAAAACAGAAATTCCGGAGCAAAAACGGACTTTATCATATCGGGGAGTTCCGGAAACACCTTTCCAGATCATACGTACAGATTCCACATGGACGGCATCAGAAACGGCGGGTAAAGACTGGAACACCCTGCAACTGAAGGGAATATGGCCGAACGCAACGGTCCTTTTTGAGCCCGACAACGGTCCCTGGGGAAATGTCCGGCGAACCGATGAAAAGGAATCTCCTCTCTTTCAAAAGAAGTTTACTCTGAAGAAAAAGGTCAATCGGGCCATTCTTCATATTTGCGGACTTGGCTTTTATGAAGCTTCGTTAAATGGTAAAAGAATTGGAGATAAACGGCTGGATCCTGCTCCCACCAATTTTGATAAAACGGTTCTTTATTCGTCCTACGAGTTGACAGAAGAACTTAACGAAGGGGTCGGATGCGAACAGGACTTTCGTGTTCAGTTGGGGCACGGATGGTATGATGTTCGGGCCATCGTCACCTGGAACTTCGATGCGGCCCCCTGGAAGAATTTTCCAAGATTGATCGCTCAACTCGAACTTGTTTATGATGATGGGTCGAAAGAAAAGATCCTCTCCGACACCAATTGGTCCGCTCTTCGAAGTCCGTTTATTTTCGACTGTATTCGACAGGGAGAGATCTTTGACGCCAATCGGAAACCGGATCTTTTGGGACAGGCCGTTGTTGTTCCTGCCCCCAAAGGAAAAATGAAAGCGCAAATGATGCCTCCGGCGAAAATCACCGAAGTGTTCCATCCGGTAACAGTCCAAAAAATCGACGACAATACTCAAGTCGCGGATCTTGGCCGAAACATTGCGGGCTGGTGCGCGATCACGATCAGAAATTCTCAAAAGGGAGATGTTATCCGATTCCGTTATTCCGAGCGAATCGATCAAAATGGAAAAATTGAACGTAAAACGCTTGAAGAACATTTTATGGAGGGAAGTCCCGCAATACTGTCCGGGGA
>JAUNSU010000243.1 GCA_030539035.1 Planctomycetia bacterium | reverse complement strand
TAATCCCCCTCAAGGCGGATACGGAAACTCCGGTTCCGATTCTTCCTATGAACAAACTCCTTCCATGGATGCTTCCCAGGATGATGATATTCCCTTCTGATTCCGGCACCCATTGTCAGCAAGTATCGCTTTCCTTCGGGAAAACGGGTTGTTTAAACTATCATTTCCAACTTTATAATACAGCAGGATTAAAAAATGTTAATCGAAAAAAATAAAAGACGCCGCGCCGGAAAACGAACCGGAAAACGTTTACCATCCGGACCCAATGGCGGAGTTCAGCTCCTCCTCGTTCAAACCGTTGATCCCCTCGGAAAACAGGGTGATGTTGTCGAAGTTCGACCCGGATACGCGAAAAACTTCCTCATCCCCCAGGGATTGGCGACTCTCGCAACCGATCATCATCGCCGCATGATCGAAAAACACAAGGCCCAGCTCCTCGAAATCCAAAAGCAACGGCTCGCCGGACTTCAGGAACTTGCCGATCTCATTAAAACGAAGAGCATCTCCATTGAAGCGAATGCGAATGCCGAAGGACATCTTTACGGATCGATCGGACCGGACGAAATCGTTCGCGCCCTTAAAGTCGAAAATATCCATATTACACCTGATCAGGTTCGCCTTACCGGTCCTCTGAAAGAACTGGCTCTCTATACGGTTCGAATTTATCTCGGACACGATATCGAAAGCGAACTCAAAGTTTGGGTCGTTCCGCTCGCTCAGGAACAGGAAAACTGACACAATCCTTTCGTTTTGAACATTCTTTCCCATCCGGTTGTTTTTTTGCTCTTTCCAGGGCAAGATCTCAATCGGATGGGAAATTGTTCTTTTTTCGGTCCGATTGAAAAAACCGGACTGATCTTGTTTGAAAAATTTTTCAAATACTTCCGGTTTGCCGGATTCTGTTTTAAGTGATTTATGAGTTTACCTTCTGAAGCGAATGTTATTCTTTACACAGACGGCGCCTGCAGCGGCAATCCCGGGCCGGGAGGTTGGGGCTTTCTATTACGGCATCCTGCTTCCGGAAAAGAAGTTCAGGGCTCCGGCGGGGATCCTCATACGACGAACAATCAAATGGAGCTTACTGCGGTTATCGAGGGACTTTCACTTTTGAAGCGTCCGACCGTTGTCGAGATTGTCAGCGACAGCACTTACGTACTCAATGGCCTTTCTTCCTGGATCGAAGCTTGGAAAAAGCGAAATTGGCAGCGCAAAGGCGGTCCGTTGAAAAACGTGGATCTTTGGAAAAAGCTTGACAGTTTCAAGCAGATCCATACACTTTCGTTCCGTTGGATCAAGGGCCATGCAGGACATCCGGAAAACGAGATCTGCGACCAGCTGGCCGTAGAGGCTTATCAAAAATATCTTAAACACAATTCTTAAAATAGAACCGCTTCGGATTGGTGATTCGAACCGCAGATTATTTTTTAGTTGGATTTTTGAAAAAATTTTTGTTTGCTCGGCTGGGCTCTTATTTTAACCGCAGATTTGCGCAGATTTACGCAGAGGTCTTTCGGTAAATCAGCGTTTTTTCGGAAACCGCAGATGGGACATTGAGAAATCCCTGTTTTTTGTGAAGGCCGGGGAAGTAGAGGACGTCGCTCTGTGAAGTGGTTGAAATCTCTAAAAAAGATAATCTCCCATTAATCCGGGGGAGTGGTAAAAAACATCGATACCCGAAAAAGGTTGGACCCCGAGCGCTGGGATCTTGGGCGTCCTCGCCCTCGCGGCGGCGAAGCCGCCGTGGTCGAAGAGTTGGAATCTCTAAAAACTATTGCGATTCGATTAATGTGCGCGGTTGGGTTCGAGCCTTTATCTGTGTTGTTCGTTCTTTTTGCACTGCGCTTACAGCGCGCTGTTTTTTTGGGGTTCGTTGACCCGGGGTGCCGCACAAACATTTCATGTTTGTGCTCTGCCCCGGGCTGG
>JAUNSU010000242.1:413-1959 GCA_030539035.1 Planctomycetia bacterium | reverse complement strand
CCGTTTTCATCACAGAATTTCTTCGCTTCTTCGCAGATCGTTTTGAAGTCTTTTGGATTCCGACCGGTAATCACTTTCGCTTTTTCGAACGATCGGGGCGTATCATCCCAACCGGCCGAAATGATCGGAAAGAACGGAAGCTTTGTGTAATTCAGGTATTCCCGCCAAATTTTAGGATTCTCTTTCACAATATACTTGAACGGGTAGTTCATTTTCGATTCGCTCGAGCGCCGATTTTTCGTCCGCCAAAACGCGTCTGTGTAATTATACAGAAAGGTCGCGTCGAACCCCGCCTTTTCGATCATTTTCAGTTGTTCCTTCGATTTATCGACATAGATATTCGGTTTTCCCGGATCGGGATAAGGCGGATGGAAATACCGGGCAAAGCAATACATTCCGGGAAAACCCGCGTCCCTGGCAATTTCGTTCATAAGATCGACGGCGCGCTTCATTCCTTCGCCCTTCTGAAGTTTTTCGCCTTTTTTCGCCGCTTCCCGTATGAAGCCTTCGTCCATACTTTCTGTATCCCAGAACATGAGCACAGGTTTTCCGTCAATCTTGTAATATTCAGGTGTATGAAAATAGCGGTCAATATAAATCTTCATGCGCTGCCGGATACTCGCGGTATCGGATCCGCATCCGCCCATAATTGCCCATTTCAGATACGATTTGTATCTCGATTTATAGAAACCTTCGATCCAGTGCTGTAAACGATTCGGATACCAGTTGGTGAAGAAGACGGAGATGCCGTTTTCCACGGCCCATTTGATTTGCCAGTCGATTACTTCCGGATTTCCTTCATTATACCACCCAAGAAGCGGCTTGATTTTCGGACAGGTCTGTTCGATCATGTTCCATTCCGCCATCTGCTCTGTTCCCGGATAATAAAACGCGGCGATCTCATAGTCACTCCGCGCCGGCTGCGGAACCGGAACGTAATCGGCTTTTTGTCCTGCGCCGAAAACCGAAGAGATCGACGCAAACAGGGTCCCGAGAAAAATTAAAAATACAAATCGCTTCATAAAAACAGGTGCCTTTCATTATGTGTATTTATTGGAGTTTCTGCGATTCCGAATATTTCAAATTTGCAGTATGTGTAAATTCTTATTCACATTTTGTGACTATTTCTTTTCGATTTTTTTGAAGGGGGTGATCTTAATATTGCGGAACCAGACTTCATGGTCATGATTTTGGAAAGCAATCAATCCGGTTGTCATTTTTCCGAAGTTGGGATCTTCATTCAGCCGGCTGACAGAAAGATGTTTTTTCCAATTTTCTGTGCCCATCTGAACAGAAACGGCGAGTTTGTCGTTGAGCCAGTGTTCAATGCGGTCACCAAGTTTAATGATTTTTCCTTTGTTATATCCTTGAAGATTTATGGGACCGGCATCGTAATAACGGTGATACATTGTGTATAAACCGGCGGTAGCGTAACGTTCCATTGTCGGATGCGCCTTGCGATTGATGTCATCAATAATCTGATATTCGTATCCTCTTGCTTTATGATCGCGAACCCATGCGTAATAATAAACGCCGGAATTGCCTG
>JAUNSU010000242.1:0-403 GCA_030539035.1 Planctomycetia bacterium | reverse complement strand
GTTTTGCTGATTTTGAACTCGAATTCAAGAATGAAATTGTCAAAATTCTTTTTATAGAACAGATCGTCTTTTCCGCCGATTCGATGAATGACACCGTTTGAAATTTCCCAGCCTTTGACCGGATGACCTTCGCCGTCGGACCAGTCGGAGAGATCTTTCGCATCGGTTAATACAATAGTTTTTTCAGCAACGAAACTGACCGGAGCCTTTGTTTTCGGCTCTTCCACCGGAACGACGGTGAAGGTTTTTTTGTTCTTGTCGAACGATCCGGGCTTAACTTCCGCCGCGTTTAAAACGGTCAGAAGAGACAGTAAAGCGAAAACGAAAAGACAACTTGTGAAACGAAACATTTTTACTCCTTTACAGCGGTATTATGCGGTACCGCGATAAATATGATTTTAAA
>JAUNSU010000026.1:27056-38767 GCA_030539035.1 Planctomycetia bacterium | reverse complement strand
CGAGCGCGTTCTTTTTTGCGGCCATGAATTCCGATTCGGAAAAGGCCCAGGGATCAGAATGATCATTATCTTTGGAAATATACTGAGCAGCGGAAAAATCGTCGGGTCCGATCAGGGGATCGATCACCGCGATTCGCCCGTAATGCTCTTTCCGCCCATGTCCGGGCGCAATAGTTGCGACGATCTTTTGGCTGTTCGGGATCGGTTTGGCACCAATAAAGAGCATATATTTGAATTGATTGCCAAAGAGAACCATTTGACGTGTTCCGTCCGGATTCATGGTCCAGAGATGATGATAGGTAACCTGTTCCCGATCGACATATTCCCAGCGTGTATAGATAATTTGGCCTGAGTCCAGTACCCAGGGAGTATTATCCTGTTCAACGTTGGCCGAAAGAGGACGGATGTTTTCGCCGTTCGGACCGCAGCGATGAATGGTCGCGACATGGGTCAACCAGCACTGAACATATCGATTGCTTCGCGTGGAGCAAAAGAGAATATCGCCGTTCGGCAAATAACAGGGTTCGATATCATCACGATCGCCGAACGTGATCTGCCTGAGCCCGGATCCATCCAAATTGATCTCGTAGAGATTATAAGAATCGGTTCCCTCTTTCAGCAAGGAAAAAAGGATTTTTTTCCCGCTGTAATGAAGGATCGGGTCGCGAACAGATCCTTTTTTTTCCTCATAGACAGTTCGAACTTTTTTGGTATCGAGATTCAATACACGCAAGGCTCCTCCGCCGTGCGGATGAAAAGGATACCTGTTTTCTCGAGCGGCGTAATAGCCGAAATTCGCGTAATAATGCCCGTCAATTCCCGGCTTGCGAACGGCAAACAAGATTTCGTGAACAGACCTCATTCCTTCTTTGCGAAATTGCGAAAGAAGATGCGATACCGATGGAGTCGGGTCCGGCTTTTGCGGGGCTTTCTTTTTCGGAACCGCCGCGAATATCGGATTCGAAATCCCGATTCCTGCGAGAACGGCCAGAGAGAACAAAATATTAGCAAGGAATTTTACTCGTTCAGTACTCATTTTCAACGTATTATAAAGGAATTTTCTGGAGAATGATTTCAAAATACGAAAACACAAACACTATTCTCCCTATTGTACATCAAACGAGATATCCCTGTCAATAGATCAGGAGAATCGCAAGGTCAATCTTTCCTGATTTTTCCTGTGAATTGACGCGATTCGGAAAACCGGCCTTTCCGTCTCTTCACCCCTCCCCTTGCATGAATATACTCGACTCAAAAAACTTTATCAAGTAAAAAGGGAGCGGCAGAATTGCGCTATTTTTTTTAAAAATATTTCGAAAAAAATGGAATCAATAAAAAGAAAAACAAAAGATCGTAAAGATCATTGAATTCTTATATGCATTAGAATTAAACAAATGTGTATCATTTCAATACAGTTGTTGAATAATTAAACAGAACAAAAATGGCAAAAATTTACCCCGGAGAGAGGGGAAATCAAACCAAATACTGCAGGCATCAAAACAACAGAAACAGGAGTCAAAACCCAAAGAATTTATTCGGGATCCGACTTATAGGGGCTTGAAGGATTGCCCGGATTGAAGCGGCGATAGGAGGCGGCCCCATCTTTTGCCTCATGGCTTTTACCAACTTCCGGCAAAGCGGAAACATCCTTTAATTCCGGTATCTTTTCCAGAATCATATCCATCATTGATTTCAAGATCCGCAATATTCGCATCAGATATACACGATATACACGATATTCAGGATCTTCCCAATCTTCATGATCTTCTCGAGCCATCTCTTTTAATTCATTCAGCACTGTATACAATGTCTTTACGTACTTTATAATCCGAAGTAAGAATTCACGATCCTCGAATGGATCCCTTATCGGATCATCTCCCAAAAGAAGCAGAGTGTCCATATCAAGGACTTTTTCCCAAGCCGCCAACTGGGAAAGTAAAAGATCAGAATAAGGATCTTCCTGCCGCCTTGCCTCTTTCACAGAGATCTTCATCTTTTTAGCACAGACCTCAATCGACAAATTCTCTTCCTCCCTGCGTTTTTTGACACGGTGCCATATTTTTTTCATTGGCGGCGATGAACCATGGTCAATTTTGCCGAAAGAATCAGACTCTCCTTTTCGCCGATAGGAAGCCGTTTTCTTTGTTTTTTTTGCACTTGCCTCCTTTTTAGAGGAGGGACCATTGAGGATCAATGGATCTTGTGCACTTGGGACCAATTGCCCGTTTTCAGGGGCAATTCCGTTGAGAACCAGATTTTGATTCTCAACTTCTGGCTTTATGCCTGAGAAACTTTTTTTCATTTCGCTCTCCTTAAGTGAAATTGATGAAAAATGTGGGTGCAAAGACGGACCGACGCTGGTTCGCTCTGCGTAAATACTGTCAACCTTGATACATTATTCAGATTTCATATATCGATGTAAAGGCTTTTTTCGGAAAAATCAAAAAAATGTCAAAAATATTTTGTATCGAGACAACCTTACAAACAGACGATCAAGCCAAAGGACTCGAATGAGTTTATATTTTTTTCGGTTTATCTCAAATTTTGAGTATAAATTTAAACGGACAAAATATGCAAACGGATAAAAAATACGCGGAACCGAATTCCGGAGATTTCCGGCGGTCCGTCTTTGAAGTTCCGGATGTTTGTCCGGAAGGAGCAGGATAAAAAAGCGGATCAATGAAAGAATTTTTATGCAATAATTCACTCCTTTTTTGTATTGGCATCTATAAAAAAGACGCAATTTACAAGCCAAAAATTCCAGAAAACCTCCCTGTTTTCAAAGATTTTAAAAGATCTTACTTTCACGACAATTCGGCAAAAAATCAAAAACTGTCGGCTGCAAAAAAACAGAAAAAAATAATGAATCTCTGATAAAATAAATCCAAAAAGAATTGGGGGTTGATTAACATTCAGGACAGATTATAATATTTCAAAGGATGGGAGATTCGCTCGATAAAAATTAAGAGTAAAGGCAATCGCGGTTCATGTTCAGTCAATCGATTCTTTATGAAGATAATCATTTGCTTGTTGTCAATAAACCGAATGGTCTTGCGACCATGGGGCTCCCGGAAGGAGAAGAGACTTTATTGACCCGGGCCAAAGAATATATCAAAGAGAAATATGATAAAAAAGGAAATGTCTATCTCGGAATTGTAAGCCGTCTGGATGTTCCTGTTTCCGGAGTTGTCGTTCTTGCGCGAACGAGCAAAGCCGCGGATCGGCTCAATGAACAATTTCGAACACACCAGGCGGAGAAGATCTATCATGGAATCGTTCAGGGAGAGATCAAGCCGGCGGAAGGAGAATGCGTAGACTGGATCTGCGAGGATCCGCGGCATCGCAAGGTCTGGATCACCAGAGACATAAAAAATCCGGACGCGAAGGAAGCCCATCTCCATTATCGCCTTTTGAAAAAGCTTTCGGGCAATTCTCTTTTGGAGGTCCAGTTGGAAACAGGAAGAAAACATCAAATTCGTGTTCAGCTTTCCCACTTGGGATATCCGATTCTTGGAGACCGAAAATACGGCGCCGATCCGATTTCCGAAGGGGGAATCGGCCTGCACGCCCGAAGATTGTCGATTGTTCATCCTACACTGGGGACCCCGATCGTTTTCGAAGCCCCTTATCCTGTATTTTGGAATCGTTTTTCATTGAAGAACCGCTGAATATTATTCGAAAGTATTTTATGGACCGCACAAAACATCCTCCCATCTATTTTCGAATTTTAAAAAGCCGCCTGGTCTCTCAAAAGAATCTGGATCAGGTTTATGAGGAATTGCAAAAAAAGCTGGAGCAACTTCACCATTCCGAGAAATCCCATTCCAAAAGTCCTTCCTTGAATCAAAATTCCGCTTCAGATGAGATCAGCGACAAAGAAACAGGCTTTGTCCTTCAGGATCCATCACTTCTGGAAGATCCTCATCAGGATAAAACGGATTTCGAACTTGGAATCCCGCTAAACAATCAGGACTCGGCGAGCATGGAGTTTTCGGATGCGAGCCGGGAGATCAGTCTTTATCTCGACTCGCCGTATGAGGAGGAGATGGAGCGTTTTTTGCCCGCCGAGCTGGAGCTTCGAGGTTTTATCAATCGCTGGCAGGTTTCCCAGCTTCTCCATTCCCGTACAAGATTCACTTTGGGGCAATATCGTATTATCGATTCGTTAGGCGTGGGAGGATATGGACACGTTTTTCTTGCTCGTCCAGTCTCTGATTCCTGTAATTTGAGGCCGAATCAATGCCGGCATCCGCATAAAAACGATGTTGCTGTCAAAGTACTTCCGCTTGCGCAATCGAATGAAACGACGATCATAAAATTTCTTCGAGAAGTGGAATTGAACCGCTTTATCCGGCATCCGAATATTGCCCGTTTCATCGAAAGTGCGCATGATGCCAACGTTCATTACAGTGTTTACGAATATGTGAACGGAGGAGATATTCGCCGCTTGATCACGCGATTTGAACGCCTGGATCATGAGGCGGCCGCGTCGATTATTTCGCAAACGGCGCAGGGGCTTCAGGCGCTGCATAATACGGGTCTGGTCCATCGGGATATCAAACCGGGGAACATTCTGATCACACGGGACGGAGTCGTTAAATTGACGGATATGGGTCTTGCGATTCCGTTTGCCGACGCTCATCTTTTAAACAACGGGCGGCTGATGGAAACGGTTCATTCATTTGATGAAAAGCTGAAGGCCATTGATGAGCAAAAAAGTGAAGGGATCCATTCTGAAGATCAAAAGCCGAAAAAGCGGAAAGTTGCGGGAACCCCGGATTACATTGCACCGGATCAAATTCGGGATTCAGAACATCCTTCCCCGCTTTGGGACATTTATTCCCTTGGCTGTACTTTTTATTTTATGATCACGGGAATTGTTCCCTTTCCGGCGGGAACGGCGCAGCAAAAGATCCAGGCGCAATTATACTGCGATCCGCCGGAACCGCTGATGTTCAATTCCCAAATCCCCGGAGAACTTTCCCGATTTATAGTTCAGATGATGGACAAATCTCCGGAATCGCGGATCCAGTCTGCGAAAGAAGTGATTGATTTTCTTGCACCCTGGACACTTTCTCCATCCAAGCTCGCATTTCGATTACTGGATCGAAAAACCGACTCCGGCGATTCGGGATCCGCTTCCTTATTGAATACGGTTTATTCCGACAACGACGATTCCTTCCTGCGAAAAGCCTTTGAAAGTGAAGAGGACCCTGTACAAAAACGGGAAATCGGTCAAAATAGAGGAAGAGGATTGCATAATTTGATCCCACCCCCTGTTCTTCCGAAAGGTCTTTCCGAAGAAGATTTGATAAAAAAGGACCTTGCTCTGTCCCATTTGGAGGAGATGGGACCGGAGATCGACTCGCTGGAACAATGGGCCGTTTTCCTCAGTTTTTACATATTGATTCCATTACTCCTGCTGGCGATTCTGATTATGTTTTTTTATCTTTCCTCACTGTAATCGAATCCGGAAAGAAAACAGGGGCCCGCAACGATTGAATGATGATTTCGATGAACAAAACGTTAAAAAATTTAAAAATCCTTTTAGAGGAATGTCAAAATGATCTTGGATATCATTTTGGCAATATCCGCCTTCTGTTCCAGGCGCTTACGCATTCTTCATTTGCGCCGATTCATAAAGAATCGAACGAACGGTTGGAATTTTTAGGGGACTCGGTTCTGGGTCTTGTGATCACGAACTACCTTTACCGGCATTTTCCGGAATCCAGTGAAGGGGAACTTTCCGTGATTAAGGGAACGATCGTAAGCCGCAAATCCTGCCGCCAAATTGCGCAATCTCTTTCTCTGGATGAGTATCTCTTCGTTGCAAAGGGGATCGATCGGATTTCCGATTCCATGATTTCCAATATGATCGAAGCGATTATCGGAGCGATTTTTCTGGACGGAGGATATGAGGAAGCGCGCAGTTTTGTAGAACGGGTCTTTTCGGAAGAGATCAGTAAAGTTCTGAAAAACACGGAATCGGAGAATCATAAAGCCGATCTTCAGGATCTGATCCATCGAACAATGCCCGGAAAGCCCTTGGAATATATTCTTCTGGATGAAAAAGGGCCCCAGCATAAAAAGTGTTTTCAAATAGCGGTCCGAATCAATCACAAGGAATATCCTTCCGCCTGGGGAAACAGTAAAAAAGAAGCCGAACAAAAAGCGGCGCTCAACGCGATTCATCAGATCAACGGAGACGCCGAGTTTTTTTATAATGAAATGGATTAAAAAATGAAAGCGATTGTTCTTTTTTCGGGAGGACTCGACAGTCTTTTAACGACACGGATACTGGAAAAACAGGGATATACCGTAATTGGCCTGAATATTATCACTCCTTTTTTCAACGGTTCCAAAGAAGCGCAAAAACGGGCCGATGAAATGGGGATCGAACTCGTGATCCGGCGTTTTTCCGATGATTATATTCGTATGCTTCAAGATCCTAAATACGGATACGGAAAAGCGATCAATCCCTGCATCGACTGCCGGATCATGATGTGTAAAGAAGCAGCAAAGGTAATGGAAGAATACGGAGCCGATTTCGTTGCGACCGGAGAAGTTGCCGGGCAGCGTCCGAACAGCCAAAAAATTCATCAGCTGAAATTAATCGAAAGGGAATCGGAACTCAACGGCAAACTTGTCCGTCCCCTTTCCGCAAAAGTCCTTGCGGCAACGGAGCCCGAAAAAGAGGGAAAACTTCGCAGGGAAGAACTTTTTTCTTTTACCGGACGATTTCGCGGCGGTTTGATCTCCATGGGAAAGTATAAATTTGATCTTCCCCTGATCCCGCAGCCCTCGACCGGATGTCTTTTATGCGAAAAATCGTTTGCTCCCCGAATTCGCGATCTTTTGAAGTACAAAAAAGATCCGGCCTGCTGGGATATTGATGTTCTCCTTGCCGGACGGCAATATCGAATTGATGAAAATACAAAATGCGCGATTGGCCGGCGGGAAGCGGATTGCGATCAGCTCCAGATTCTATCTGATCGAAAAGACCGGTCTCCTTCCGTTTTTCTGGTTCCGGACAATTATTACGGAGCCGCGATTCTCTTGATCAATGATCACTTTTCCGCGGTTCCCAATACTCCGGAAGATCTCACCGAAGAACAAAACCGATTGATCGATTTGGCGGGCGCTTTTTGTCTTCATTATACGAATCCCGCCAAATACATGGATATCCCGGAAGGTCCAAGGGTTCTGGTTCAAATGGGCGATTTTCGGTTTGCGCGTTCCATTCATCCGAATGAATCCTTAATCGAAAAATTTGAAACCATTAAGGAAACCAAAGAAGGGTAATCATGCCGCATATTGATATTTTCTCTTTTCCGACCGGACGGGACAGCGCTATTTCTGAACATTTGATCCGGGCGGAATCGTTGGCCGTTCCGAGAGAACTTAAACTCGCCGCAGAAGAAATTCCGGCAAAGGAAAACGGACTGAAAGCGGGAATTTCCGGAGCGGGTTTGATGGGCTGTTCAATCGCCGCCGCGTTTATCGCCAACCGGATCCCGATCCTTATGTTCGATATCGCTCCGGAAGCGCTCAAAAGAGCTCCGGAAAGGATCCGCGCCGAACTTCGGCTTTCCGATGCTTTTGAGGGATCCGATTCGGAAAAGGACCGCCTTGTCGATCAATATCTTACCTGTTCCGATCAATTGGAAGAGATCGGAAAGCTCTCTTTTATTCTGGAAACGATTCTGGAAAAAACAAAGATCAAGCAGAAGCATTATATGCAGCTTGATCCGTTCTGCACTTCCGGACCGGATCTGGTATCGAATACTTCAACGATTCGCATCACGGAACTTGCAGAAGTGTTCGATCAAAAATGCGTTCATTTAAAATCATCGCATTACTGCGGATTTCATTTTTTTCATCCGGTCCGCCGCCGATCGCTGGTAGAAATTATCCGCGGCGAAAAAACCTCGAATCAGACCCTTTCCCGCGCAGTGGAGATTGCAAAAAAAATCGCGAAAATTCCGATCGTCGTCAATGATGGTCCCGGCTTTCTCGTCAATCGACTTTTAAATCCCTATCTGAATGAATCCATTACCATGCTGGAGGAAGGGGTTCCCTTGAAGAGGATCGAACGGATCTGCGCGGAATTCGGAATGGAGATGGGCCCTTTCCGAATTATGGACGAGATCGGGCTGGATGTCGCCCTTCATTCAGGGTGGACGATTCGAAAAGCATTTCCGGAGCTGATCACTTCCGAAGATCTGCTGCTGGATCTGGTCGATGCCGGAAGACTTGGCCGAAAAACGGGAAAAGGATTCTATCGATATACAGATCGAAATACAGCCTGGGAATCGGAACCGCTCGAAGATCCCGATTTTCAGATTCTTCTGGAAAAAGTTCAAGCTCGAAAAAGCCGACGGGGAGCATTAAAAAATTCCTCTTCCTGTTCGGATCGCGAATTGGGACTTCGAATCTTCTCGGGCATTCTGCTCGAAGCGGGAAGAATTCTTGAATCGAACATCGTTTCCGATTTTGCGCTGGCCGACATGGCCCTGGTTCTGGGCCTGGGATTTCCCCGCAGGAAGGGAGGGATCTGCTTTTGGGCCGATTCGCTCGGATTACCGGATCTCCTTGAAGAAGTTCAAAAACTGGAACCTTTGGGACCCCGATTTCAAATTCCGAAGATCTTGAGGAATCGGGACTATTTATTGAATCCTTCTTCACAAGATCCTGTTCGGAATAAGGAGTTCTAATGGAAAAATTCGCCGTAATCATTGTCGCCGCGGGAAAAAGCCAGCGTTTCCTTAAAGGAAATACAGGATTGGATCATTCATTTCTTCAGAAAAAACCGTTCGCCTTATTAAAAGGACGCGCTGTTTGGCTTCACAGCGTCCAGAAATTCAGTAATCGGCGGGAAGTCAAGCAGATCATCCTTGTTGCCGCTCCGGATGATAAAAAGGGAATCGAACAAAAATACGCGGCGGATCTCTCCTTTCTCGGCATTGATCTTGTTGAAGGAGGATCAGAGCGCTTTCAATCGGTCGAAAACGGATTGAAGATCCTTCATGAAGATATCGATTATGTTGCCGTCCATGATGCCGTTCGCCCTTGTATTTCGGACGGTTTGATCGAATCCGTTTTCGATTCCGCTCGAAAATACGGGGCGGCCATTCCCGCCGCTCCGATCCACGGAACAATAAAAAGAGCGATCATCACGGGAGAAAAAGAACAAAAATCGGAATTGGAACGGGTTCAGGAAAAACTCAAATCGCCGCCGTCCGAAAAGAAGATCCGAATGATCAAAGAAACGGTTCCGCGCGAAGATCTTTGGGAAGCCCAAACGCCGCAAGTCTTTCGAAAAGATCTGATTCTCAGGGCTTACCGGGAAAGGACCTGTTCCTTTCCAACCGATGATGCCCAGTTGCTTGAAGATCTCGGAATCAAGGCTGCAATCGTTCCTTCCAATTCGATGAATATCAAAATCACAACCGCACAGGATCTCCTATGCGCGGAGAAATTTCTCGATCTTACCGGACGTAAAACGGGAATGGGATTTTTCTCCTGATTTTTGAGTCCGAAATTCCTTTCCCTGTCAAGATTCACCCGATCATGGAAAACGGTAAAAGAATATGTCGCTTTTTCAACTCTGTTTTAAAAGTCTTAAATATCGGTTTTCGATTCACCTTTTGCTTTTTCTGATCGTTGCCCTTGCAACACTGATCATTACAGGAGCACTGCTGGTCGGAGATTCTGTCCGGGAGAGCCTCCGCCGATTAACGGATCAAAGACTCGGACCGGTCGATGCGGCCGTTCAACTTCGCGAAATGAGATCAATGGATATACTGAATCGGATCAAAAAGAACGATCCCTTTTCCGATCAAATTCCCGCGCTGATTCTGAACGCTTCCCTTGAGATCGCTTCCGGAGAAGAGGAAGGAGTGATTCTGCTGGGACTGCCCGACCGCTTTTGGAATGATCGGAAAACAGGATCCGGTGTGTATATCAATCGTTTTCTCGCTGATAAACTCGGGAAAACTGTTCCCCAAAAAGGAAGACTTCGATTTTCTTCCGATCCGCTGATCTCTCCGGAAAATCTTTATGGAAGTACGGAAAATTCGATCCAGCGAATGGATATTGAGATCGACGGAATTATCGAACAGGATCAATGGCCCGGCGCATTCGATCTTTATCCCAATCAAAAAGCGCCCCTGCTTGTTTTTATGCCGCTTGAAAAAATTCAAAAAAGGATCGACCGCAATGATCCCAAGATCAATACGATTCTGTATAAGGGCAATAAAGCAGAGGAAATCACTCCTCCTGATTTACGGGATCTCTCTCTGCGCGATCTTGGAATGGAATCCGCATGGGATTCGAACTGGCTTTTTTTGAAAAGCTCCGCCTTTTTTTTCGATTCGACTCAGTCGGAAGCGATTGAAAAAGCATTATCTCAAAAACAGATCCCCGGTTTTCCGGTATTCGCTTATTTGGTGAACACAATACAGAAGGAAGAGAAGTCCGTTCCTTATTCCCTGATTGCGGGCCTTGATCTGAATGATCCGACCGCAGTTCATTTTTTTTCACTCTCTCCGAAAGAGTTTCCCTCTTCATTTGAGGGAAATGAGATCCTTGTCAATCAATGGTTGGCCGATAAACTTGATCTTAAAAAAGGAGATACTCTTAAGCTTACTTTTTATCTTCCCGAATCCCTTTCGGAAACACCGAAAGAAGGATCGGAGATTTTTCGCGTTGCGGGGATCCTTCCCATGAAAAAGAACATTCTTTCAAAAGATCTGGTTCCCGATCTGAAAGGATTGACCGATTCCAGTTCGCTCACGAATTGGGATCCCCCCTTCCCTATTGATATGAAAAAGATCAAAAAAGAAGATGAAGAATATTGGGATCAATATAAGACGGCTCCCAAGGCATTTATTCCATTATCAACGGCGCGCGGTCTTTGGAAAAGCCGATTCGGAAAGACCTCTTCCTTTGTTGTTGATCTCCCCCAAAAGGATCGGATTCCCTTTGAAAAAGATCTTTCCGCGCAGCTGGATCCTCAAATATTCGGATTTTCCTTTCTTCCGCTCCGATCGATTGGAATTCAGGCTTCTTCCGGATCGACTCCGTTCGACGTCCTTTTTCTTTCTTTCAGTTCTTTTTTGATTATTTCCGTTCTTGTTCTCTTTATTCTCCTGATTCGATTGACATACGCGATGAAGTACAGGGAATCGGGAATTCTTCTCGCAATGGGATTTTCCTCCGGATCCGTCTTCCGCCTGATCATAATGGAAACCGGAATCCCGATTCTTTCGGGAATTCTGTTCGGCGTTTTCGGATCGATCGTTTATACGAAATTTCTTCTGTACGGATTAAATCACTGGTGGATCGATTCGATCGGAACCCCGTTTGTCCAGTATGCTTCTTCCGTTCGATCTTTTTTGATCGGCGGATCGCTTTGTCTTTTTATTCTGATTCCGCTTGCGGTAAGAGATCTTCGCTTTTTAAAATTCTCCGCGCCGCTCGAATTGCTTTCCGGAAAATTCGGGATCAGGCGAAGAATCAAAAAATCGGGATATAAATCGGCCGGACGATACGGTTTACTTCTGTTTTTCGCGCTCGCGATCGGATCCCTTTTGTATGCGGGGCAGATCGTCCGTGATCCTCAAATCCGCGCGATTCTGTTTTTCACCTCCGCCGGGCTCCTGCTTGCCTCTCTCCTTTTCCTTTTTTCCATCTTTCTCGATCATTCCACG
>JAUNSU010000026.1:0-27046 GCA_030539035.1 Planctomycetia bacterium | reverse complement strand
AAAAAGACGGGGCGATCCCTTCCCGGACTGGCCCTGAGAAATCTTTCCAGAAATATCGCAAGGACTCTGATTACCATTTCCCTGCTCGCTTCTTCCCTCTTTATGGTTTTTTCCGTGGGCGTTTTTCATCTTACCCCGCCGCAAAAAGGGAACAAAAAGGAAATCGTTCGGGAAGACGGCGGATTCTCCTGGATCGGGATCTCGCAGATTCCCTTTTACGAAAATCCCGACGATCTCTCTCAACAGGAGATCTGCTTTCCAAAAAAGGAAGATCGGGATTTCATCAAACGTTCCGGCATTCATTTTTACTCTTTGCGAAGTCGAAGAGGAGAAACAGGCGGCTGCTCCAATCTCTTTCAGGGAGGATCCGATCCTTCCCTTCTTGGATTGAGCAATGCTTTTATCGAACGGGGAGGTTTTCTTTGGGGAATGCGCGAAAAATCGAAAATCGAGGGGCCTCAAAAGAATCCTTTAGAGCTTCTTCGAAAACCGGTTCGCACCAACGAAAAGGGAATTCCGATCATTCCGATCATTCTGGATCAGAATACAGCGATGTACAGCCTTCATATTTACTCGCCGGGAACACTGCTTCCCTTGAAGAATCAGCAGGGAGAACAAATATTGGGAGAAGCCGTTGCATTTCTTTCCAATTCGATCTTTCAAAGTGAAATACTGCTCAACGAACGGGACCTTCTTCATTTTTTTCCCGAAGTTCAGGGATATCATTTTGTTCTCGCGGATTTTGAGACACCGCCTGCTCCGGATACACTGAAAGAATTCGATTCGATTTTTCGAAAGATTTTTTCGGAATACGGTTTTTCCGCCGAAAAAACCGAGGAGCGATTAGCCCGTTTTTATTCCGTTCAGAACACATATTTAGCGATATTTCAGGCGCTTGGCGGACTCGGAATTTTGCTGGGAACCGCCGGTCTTCTTTTGGTGCAAATTCGGAATATTCTGGAAAGAAAAGAGGAGTTCGCCCTGATGCAGGCGATCGGATTTACGAAAAAAAGAATGATGATCCTCGTCTTTTGGGAGTCGATCATCATTCTTCTCTGTACGTTTTTTTTCGCGTTTTCCACTTCCGTTTTAACGCTGCTTCCTTCGGTTCAGGATCTTCTTGCCGCTGGGAACGACCGGAATTTCTTCGCGGTTCTGTTTTCCGCACTCGGTTCGGAGATCATTCGATTCCGTTTACTGCTCACGATTTTACTCGCTCTGGGAATCCTTTCCGGAATGATCTCCGCCCTGTTCGTTCTTCGAATGGATATCCATCGAACATTGAAAACAGATCCTTGATCGATCCGGAAATTCTTCCGCGCGTCCTGGATTGAATTTACCCGGCGATCGATAATCAGTGATTCAGAAGGACCTCCAACTCGGATACGGTGGAAATATTCGGACGAACGACTTTTCCTTCCGCGTCGATAAAGACCATGAGAGGAACGTTTTGAACTCCGGCTTCAATCGCACAAGCGCCGCTGAATCCTCCTTTTTCACAAATGTTCTTCCAAGGAATCGCTTTTCCGGACTGCTTGATAAATGCAGCCGCTTTTTCCGGCGTATCGTCAAGAGAAATTCCAACGATATTGAAGTTCTTTTTCTTTTCATGGATCTGGATCAGGCTGCTGATACTGTCGGAACTCCATGAAGCCCAGAAGAAGATCACAAGGGGCTTTCCTTTAAATTCATCAAGATTGAATTCTCCCCCTTCAAGGTACTTCCATTTGGGAAGGGACCAGACTTTTCCCGCTGATTCGATTCGCCGAATCGCGCCGGCTGCTTTGCGTCCAATCTCCGTATTGGAAAAATTCTTTGCAACGGTTGCATATCGGGCAATCGCCTGATCATCTTCCTGAAGATATTCCTGATCCTGGGCCAAATACATCAAGGTGAGTCCGCCCGCCGAGGTCTTTGGATATGTTTCCGCAAACGCGTTCAGATCTTCCGTATGTTTGTTCTGGGCCTTTTCCAGATCACTCTTCTTCGGAGGAGGACTGGTTTGCGTTTTGAGGAAATATTCCGCTTCAATTTGCCGGAGCTTGATATGAGAAACAAGTTCCTGATTCGAATGATTTTTATAGGTATCGAACAGTTCTGCGAGTTTACCCGCTCCCTGGGGGAACAGTCCCTTTTGAATCGCGTTAAAAAGAAGATCGGAAGCCTGGGTTGCCAGCTCATTTTCTTCTTTTGGATTCTGCGCCGCAAGTGTCAAAAGGGTCGTATACGTCTTTTCGCAAAGAGCGGGATACTCTTCCGCGCTTACGGTTTCCAGATTCTTATACATTTCGTTCAGCTGTTCAGCAAGCAGATTGTAATTTCCAGTTCCATTCGCCCCGCCCGCTTCACTTTGAGTCGGGAAAAAGACGGAAGAAACGGCAAGATCACCTCCGGATTTGCCAAAAGGTTCGCCGACAGGAAGTCCGACGATCTTCCATACATCGCCGATCTTGATCAAATCGCCAATATAGATCTGATGGCTTTGCGCCGTATTCTCTTTATTTACGAGAACAACACTTGAATTAAAATAAGCCGGAACATCCTGCGCGAATCCGTTCGCTCCTTGAGGAAGCAACGCGGGCTTATTTCCGTTGAACGCGGCCCATTGTGTTTTTGCCGGAATCTTCAGTGATCGGGCAAATTCCGCAAACTTCGCGTCCACTGAATTCACTCTTTCCAGTACTGCGGAAAGGAGATTACCGCTGATCCCGAGTTCTTTCAAATCGTCTCTGGAGACGGATACCCGTTTGTATCGATCCAGATCGCCGGCGGCAAGAGCGGCGGCGATTTCCGCAGTCGCTTCTTCCGGCGTGATCGCTTTCCAGGATGTAATCGCTTTATCCTCATTCAGATTGGCCCATCGGCTTCCCTGATCATTTAACCACCGGCATTGGCGATCACTGGTAAGAATATCGCGAAAGATCTCGATCCCATTTCGGAAAAAACGGACCTGTTCGACCGTTCGGGCCCCTTCCGGAGCACACCAAACGCGAAGGGGAGTCGTTCCGTCCGGTTTTGTAAGGCAAACACCCCGATAATTCCCTTCACTGAATTCAATAATTTTGCATTGGGCAACTTCATTGGCGACGGGAATATCGACAGGAACATCTTTTTGAGTCGGTTCAACTTTAAGTATCTGATCGGGCGTATATTGCGCGGATACAAAAACGGCCATCATATTGATCAATGTCAACACGGCGGCCATTTTCAGTGAACCATATACAAATGTATTGATTCTTTTCATCATGATTATCTTCCCTGATATCGGTTTTCGTTGATATTTTGCTGATACATCGGCGACGCGTAGTACGAACTGTTCGGAGCTCTCATCGGCTGCGCATTCATCCTCATCTGGGAGGGATTCATCGGCATCGGCTGCGCGTTCATTCTCATTTGCTGAGGACCGCGATTTGCCGTATACATATTCTCTTGGCGCATCATTTTTTCCTGATACTGCCGGCCCTGGACAGATTGCGGAGCACGGACAGCGACCTTGACGGGACTGCTGGACATCTGCATCGATACTCCCGGCTGAGCAGGCGCTTTAGGGGCCGCATCCTTATTATAAATCGCTTTGGGAGGAAGAACTTCCTTATTTTCTTTGCCCTGTTCCGCGCGAGCCGGTGCGGGAGCGGGAGCCGCCTGTTGACTCATGGAATCAAAAGCACCCGCCGGAACCGAAGAATCTTCAAAGGAATCCATTCCGGAAGCTCCCAAAGCACAGCCCGAGCAAGCGGGATTTCCCATATTTCCTGCCCAGTTTCCGCACATATCACACTTATCCTTATATGTTCGGAACAGACGGGGACCGCATCCGCAATCCGCGTAAACACCTGTTGAAAAAAGCGATGCGACAAAATAAACCGGGGAAAGAGCAACATGAGCGACATCGCGAACAAAAGGACAAATTCCATATTCGCAGCCGGTTCCGCAAGCTCCCGCATATCCGCAGCCCGTATCACAAGCAGTGTAATTACCGGCATCCATATTAAACCCAGGATCGGAAATCATTCCGTTTTCCTGCGCGTTTGCCGTATTCGCGATTCCCGCAATAAGGGCAAACAAACCGAACAAACTGAAAACAAAACCTCTGCGTATTAAACTTTTCATTTTAACCTCTTTCTGGTTGATTGTCCAAGAAACATCAGGAGCAGATCGCAAACTGCTCTCCGTTTAAAAGGTTTATCGTCCGATACAATCAGAAAATTCAGAAAAATGAGTACAATCCGTAAAATTTACCCGTTTTTTCCATTTAAACATTTAAAAAACAAAAAAACCCCGTTCTTCTTTCGAAAAACGAGGCTTAAGTTGAACCCTGATATCCGACAATATATATTATATATCGCCCTGATATCAGCTTATCCGGAGTACTTCACGTATTTTGGAGCGAATCAGGTAATCCCGCCGTGTGTTCGATACGGGGTTAAATGGCTCGGCTGATCGACCATCCAAACCCGTTCCCAAGTTTCCTGGATTTGCCGAAGATCTTCCGATGTATTATAAAGCTGCTGGGTTCGCTTGGCGGGATCGCCCGAATAAGCCGGAATTACACATCCGCTCACTCCAAGCAACAGAGAGCCAAGGATGATTGAAAGTAAAATCTTGGGCATTCCATTTTCCTCCATGAAATATATTCTTTTTATCCTCAATCCAATATTTGAATTTCCATTTTGAAAAAGATCTTCGACTGTCGGCGAATCTCCTTTTCCTTTCATGATCAAGTTGAAATCGGTCTTCAAAAAATCCCGATGAAAAACTCAACCTTGGTTTCTATATCGGGCATCCGCTTTTCCTGCTGTAGGAAAAATACCATTTCTGCCGATTTTTCCAAAATAAATATTAATATATATAAAATATGCAAAGATGGGCAAACCTGTCTACTGATCCTTATCTGCACTATTAACGGAAAACTTAAAGAAGCCCGGGAATTGACAATAAGGGGACCTGATGTTAAAATACAGAATGCCTGATTTTATCGTAAAATCGGCTTTATGAGAGCACCTTTTGGAGCGATTCCCGATCTTTTTTCCAAGTTCGAAAAGCCTTTGGTGAATCGGCTCAATATTAATTATTCCCATTACAACGACGACAGTTCGAAAAAGAGGTTCAACGTGCAGATTTCATTAGACTGGATTTCCGATTTTGTAGATCTCTCCGACATTGCTCCGGAAATTATCGCGAATCGACTTACGATGTCAACAGCGGAAGTCGAAGGAATTCAATATCTGAATCGATTTACAGAAGGAGTTGTTGTCGGTGAAATCCTTGAAGCGGAACCGCTTCCGGCAAAAGAGGGGAAACAGCTGACGGCTTGCCTTGTCGATGCCGGGAACAGACAATATCGAACGGTCTGCGGAGCCCCGAACGCGCGAAAAGGACTCAAAGCCCCCTTTGCTCCCGCCGGAACGGAATTGGGAGAAAAGAAAATCGGGAAAACAGAAATGGCCGGCCGACCCAGCGAAGGAATCCTTTGCAGCGCGGCGGAATTGGGCATGAGCAGCTGGCATGAGATCCTTTTCGAATGTCCCGCCAATACAAAAAACGGAACTCCGTTCAGCGAACTGGTTCCCAAGTCGGATGTATTGATTGAGATCGACAACAAGAGCTTAACCCATCGGCCGGATCTCTGGGGCCATTACGGATTTGCCCGGGAATTGGCCGCGATTTTTCATCGCCCTTTAAAGCCGCTTCCGCGCCATTGCGTCGATCAATATTCGAATCTTCCCGCCTTTCCCATCAAAATTGACGATCCCAACTGTCCCTGCTATTCCGCTCTTGCTTTCGGTATTACTGCGGGCAGTACAGGAATTCCGTCCTCAATTACCATGCAGCGCCGGCTTCACGCGCTGGGGCAAAGAACTTACAATCTTTTGATCGACGTTACTAATTACGTGAGCCTGGAAATCGGGCAGCCGACCCATGCTTTTGACGGCGATCTTGTCCATTCCATTCGCGTCGCTCCAATGGGCCAAAAAGGAAAATTCCGAACTCTTGACGGAGTCGACCGGGACATGCTTCCGGAAGACATGATGATCTGTGAAGGAGATAAACCGATCGCAATCGCGGGTATTATGGGAGGAGAAGAGACCGAGGTAACCGATCGAACGACGCGGATCCTTCTGGAATCCGCCAATTTCCGTTCGGCGCGAATCCGGGTTTCTGTCGGAAGGCTGGATCTTCGAACCGATGCTTCCCAGCGATATGAAAAATCGCAGCCGCCGGCGAACGTAAAGGTTGCAACGGAACGGATTTTGAAATTGATCGAAGATTCCGGAACAAAATTTCAGGTCGAAAGCCGATTTTCTTTGGCGGGCGATCTTGCCGACGCGGTTCGAACAATTACCATCAAGCCGGGCCGCTTGAATCACCTTGCGGGAATCGATTTTCCCAAAGAAACGATCCTTTCCATTCTTCAATCGATCGGATTTGAAGCGGAATTTCAGCCGGATCAAGGTCTTAAAGTCGGTATTCCTCCTTTTCGAAGCGCGAAAGACATTTCGATCGAGGAAGATATCGTTGAAGAGGTAATGCGGCTTTACGGATTTGATAATATTCCTCCTGTTCTTCCAGAACTGCCGCTGAAGCCCCTGTTTATCGAAAAATCCATTCGAATGGACCATAAAGCGCAGCGCCTTCTTTCGACGGCTTACGGATATATGGAGGTTCATAATTACGGATGGTTCAACGACGATTGGTGCAAGAAGATCGGATTTGATCCCGGAACGACGCTGGTTCTTCAAAATCCCGCGGCGCAGCCGGAAAGCCGATTGAGAACGACCTTGCTGCCCAATCTGTTTGCCCTGATTCCGAAGAATCGGGCATCGCGGGATCAATTCCGGATTTTCGAACTCGGACATGTTTATTTCCCGATCGGGGAGATCACGGATCAAAGTTTTTGCGAGGACAGCGCCGCCAAATGCCGCGAGGTTTCCCGGCTGGCGGGGATCAGCTTTCTTCAGGCCGGTCTTTCGTTGGAAGAACATTATTTGCAGATCAAGGCGGCGGTTGAAGATCTTGGAGCGATTTACTCCCAGGATGAAAAACCTTTCAAGTTCGCGGCGGCGAAAGATCCTCAATTTCCATGGGAATCGCAGGATTACTCCGTCGATATTCTCCAGGGAGATCAAAAAATCGGGACACTCGGCGTTGCGGATAAAAAATTTCTCAACATCGTCTCTCCGGAAGGGGGACAGATTGTCTGGTTTGAAATCGCACTGGATAAAATAGCGGGAAATCTTTATCCGCACTTGAAAATTTCGGATCCGCCGAAATTCCCCGGATCTTGGCAAGATTTTTCCATTGTGTGGAAAATCGATGCCGGATACGAAAAGCTGGAAGCCCTTTTGGACGAATTCTCCGATCCGCTTTTGATTCGAAGAGAATTTTTGACCCTTTATAAGGGAAAGGGCCTTGAGAAAGGGGAGGCAAGCTATTCCTTCCGGTTTATCATCGGCGCGGAAGATCATACCCTTTCCGGGGCGGAAATTGAAGCTTTCCATCAAAAGTTTCTTGCCTTTTTGCAAACAAAGTCCATTTCAATCCGATAATCAGGGAATTTTGCTTGACAAGGTGCCGCATGCAATATAAAATGGATACCAGTAGAAAATACAGTTTTCAATATTGCATGCGTTTTTTGCAGACTTTGCGCAAAGGCCGTTTTCGTAAAATGCAAGAAGTGTCTGTCAATACTTCCCTTTTGTTTGATATGATATCTTTGATTCAGGAAAGAAATATATGAGTAATGCGATCAATAGCTCTTATATGGACGATACCGGAACAAGTACGAGCCGAAGAAGTGCAATGGACGGGTCGGGAACCAGAGGATTTTTCTCCAATGATTTTGTCGATTCGGCCGATCAGAAAGATCCTTCCGTTTTGACCCCCCAGGCGATCCTGTGCGGTAAATATCGTTTGGAACACAAAATCAGCAGCGGAAATATGGGAAATTTTTGGAAGGCTTATGATCTTTCCGGAGAACGTTTTGTCTCTTTAAAAATTATTCCGCCCGATATTCAGCAGTATCGGAATGAAATGCTTCGAATCAAGAACACTTTTCAGTCTGTTCTGGGGTTGAATCATGAATACATTTCCCCGGTCTACGCGCTGGAAAATGATACTTCGGTCGGATATTTTCTGGTTTTAAAATGGATCGATGATCCAACGCTGGCGGATTACAAAAATGAGATTGCCGGACCTGATAAGCTCCTGGATAAAAAGCTGGTTTTGCAAATCCTTGCGAATATTGCGGGCGCGCTGGACTATTCCCACAAGCGCGGAGTGATCCATCGGGATCTAAAACCGACGAATATTTTTATTACGAAAGACGGCGAAGGAAAATTTCTCAACGCCTCTTTGGCCGATCTTGGCCTTGCCGCGGAAATCGAAGAATCGTCAACACGTTTATCCTCTCTTGCCTTCGGGCTGGGAACTTCCCCGACCTTTATGGCGCCTGAACAATGGCAAAGCAAAAAGCAGGATGAACGAACCGATCAATACGCGCTGGCCGCAATCGCCTATGAACTTTTTTCAGGGAAATATCCTTTTATCGGCCGGAATATTGAGCTTCTGCGAACAAGCGTATTAAAGGATAATCCTGAATATATTCATTCATTGCCCTATTACGCAAACAGCGCATTGCGTAAAGGAATGGCCAAGGACAAAAATAATCGGTTTGCTTCCTGTACGGAATTTGTTCAGGCTTTATCCAATCCTTATTGGCCTTTGAAAAATTTTGCGTTGAAATTATACAGGAAACCGGTTCTTCCGGTTTTAGCCCTTGTTTGTATTTTGATCGCCCTTTCTCTTTATTTTTTCTTGCCCATGATCAAAAATTTCAATTTCCCCCTGTTCGGCAAGAAGAGCAAACAGAACTGGACGGAACAGTCGGTCAATACGCCGAGCACGGGAACAACAAGTTCGCTTCCTATCGAACTTCTTGATAGAATTGTGGTCCCGGACGATTGCAGTTCACTTAATCTTGCCCTTCAAAGGATCAATGAGTCGGGAACGATCTTTATCAAGCCGGGATACTATTCCCTTTCGCAAAATCTTCACATAAACAGGGATGTCAAGATCATCGGGGGATCTCCCGAGATCTATACCGATGTGATTCTTTCCTGGGAAGAACAGGGAAACGTGATTTTCAAAGCGCCGAATGCCTTTATTACCGGGGTCAGTTTTCGAATCACCCAAAAAGATCAGGGATTGTCGTTCCTTGCCGGGAAATCGGTCCTTGAACATTGCGAGATCGTATCCACCGAAGGAGCCGGGATCGTGGTCCGCGGAGGAAACACCACTCCCGTTCTTAAAGACTGTAAAATCTACAACTGCGGAAAAGAAGGAATTCGAATCGAAGATTTCTCAAAACCGATATTGGAAAAATGCATCATATCGAACAATCATATCGGGATTTCCGTCTCTTCCCGGGCGAATCCGCAGATCAATGATTCGGAAATCCGGGAATCCATGGATACTGGGATCATCTTTTCCGATTCCGCAAAGGGATCTCTGAAAAATTCCCTGATCACAAAAAATGGCCTGGGAGTTCAGATCTCCAGTTTTTCTTCCCCCTTGTTCGAAAAGAACAAAATTACCGAAAATAATCGTGAAGGGGTGCGAATCGAAAAGGACGGGAGCGGAACGTTCCGGAATAATACACTGGGTGAAAACGGGACGGTTCCTTGGCATATCGAACGAAATACGGAAAATATCGTTCGGGAAAACAATACACCAAACCAATAAAAAACGCGTGCTGGACAAATCCGGCTCGAAAAGGAAATCTGTTTTTCCCTTTTCGAACCGGCCATGTTCATTTTAACTGAGGATAGAATGTCGAGAAATATTCTTGCAGGTATTGTCGGACTTGCGGTGGGAAATGCGCTGGGGGTTCCCGTAAACAACTGGACGAGAGAAGAACTCTTCAAGTCGTCGGTTGTCGATATGAGGGCCTCAACCAGTGATACGTCCATTCCGGCAGGAAGCTGGTCTGAACCAACAAGCCTTACCCTTGCAAGCGCGGACAGTTTGTCGTTCGGGCTGAATTATGAAGATATGATGCGGCGTTTATGGCAGTGGTACAAGGGAGCCGATTACACCCCTTTCGATTATGTCCAAAAAGTGTCCGAACCGAATCAAAAGGCGATCATTGAGGTCTCTCGCGGAACTCCGGCCCTGGAATGCGGACTCAAAAGCGCAAAATATGCCGACAGCGGATCCGTTCTCCGAATGATCCCCCTCTTTTATTATCTTACGGCCGAGTTCGGACATGATTTCATCGAAATCGAAGAAGCAAGGGGAATTATCCATAATTGTTCTTCTCTTACGCACGCCCAGCCTGTTTGTCAATTAGGCTGCGCCATTTATTTGGCCATTATGGCCAAAGTTTCCGTAGGAATGAGTATCTCCATCGGCGTCCGCAATGAGTTGAATCATGTTCTGAAGATCTACTCCGAGTATCCCGAATTTTCCGATGCGCTCAAGCAGTATGGTTTTCTTTTCGATCAGAATTTCCAGTTTTTCTCTCCCCTCCGGTTCCGGGGAACATCGTTTGTTGTCGATACACTGGAAAAAGTGATCTGGTGTTTTATCAATACCAACACCTTTGAGGAATGTGTCCTTCAAACGGTCAATATGGGAAATAATACGGAAACCGCCGGGGCCTTGGCCGGCGGATTGGGCGGGGTCTTTTACGGATTCAAAAATATCCCTCAAAAATGGAAAGACGATCTCGTTCAATACCATGAACTTATTGTTCCCACCGCGGACAAACTGTTTTATAAACTGGTCCAGATCAGTATGGAAAAAATCAAAAATTATCTTCCCTACTTCAAAAAGGCAACCAGCGAACGAGTTTTCCGGGAGGAATTCGATACCGAATCCAATATGAAAAAAATCAAATATGAATTTCAATCGATTCTTAACGGAATTCAACCGTTCCTTTTTGGCCTCGAACAATTACAATGAAATTCTTCGCGAAGCCCGGATCACTACCGACATTGACGAGTTGAAAAAAGCGATCAACGATTCCAATCTGGAGATCTCGCTCGCCATTTTGACCGCTCTGTTCCGTTTTGGACGTTTTAAACCCGGATTCTTTGCGCGGGCAATCGATGAAAAAATCATTTACACCGCTTTAATGCGGATCAATGATCTGCTCACCGGTCCCGCAAACGATTGACGGGAGCTTAAACGGTTGACGGAGCTTTGTCCTGGGATATAATAAGGATTTTGAAACAGCTTCCGGAAAAATTGATCAGGGAACCATTTTACAGAAAGAAACAGAGGAGAAATTCATGCGTTTTGAAAATAAAATCGTCGTTATCACCGGATCGAGCCGCAATACCGGATTGGGAATCGCGGAAGCTTTTCTCAAGGAAGGGGCCAAGGTCTTTATCAACGGTTCCACCATGGAATCCACTCAAAAGGGACTGGATGCTCTTTTTGCCAAGGGATATCGCAATCAATTCGATTTCCATTGCGACATTTCCAATCCGGAAGAAGTCGAATTCATGTTTAAAAAACTCAAAAAGGACTTTGGGGGAATCGATGTTCTCGTCAACAACGGCGTGATCCAGTGCTGCGGATACTCCTTCGAGGATCTTCCTCTTGAAGAGTTCGACAAAACGATTCGAACCAACCTTTACGGAACATTTTTGTGCAGCCAGCAGGCGGTCCGGATCATGATCGAACAAAAGTCCGGAGTAATTGTCAATTTCAGTTCGAACGTATCAACTCGGGCCATTCACAAACGAACCGCTTATTGCGCAAGCAAAGGAGGCGTGGACGCATTGACGCGATCGATGGCGATTGATCTTGCTCCTTACGGAATTCGGGTCAACGCGGTTGCTCCGGGATACATCTACACGGATCGCTGGGAGTCCCTTTCCGAGGAAACCGCGATTCGCCGACGGAATAATGTTCCTTTGGGAAAAGAGGCCCATGCGAATGATATCGCCGATGTGGTAATGTTCCTCGCTTCAGAGGAATCCCGAATGATCACCGGAGAGCGCCTCGTCGTCGACGGCGGAACAACCGCTCAGCACATGCCTTGCGATATCGACGTCTGATAAACCCCGTTCCGGAGAAAAAAATGAACAAAGTCCCCTCTTACTACCGCTGGGAATTACTCCTGCTTCTTTCGCTCGCCTTCTTTTTTCATCAGGCGGACCGCGCGATCTTCGGGATCCTTTTGAAACCGATCAGTGAATCACTTCATCTTTCCAGCGAACAGATGGGACTCACCGGAACCGTCCTTTTCGCGACGCTTGCTCTCATGATGCCCTTCGCCGGATATATCGGAGACCGCTTCAGCAAGAAATGGATCATTACGATCTGCATTATTTTTTGGAGCGCGGCAACCGCGATGACCGGGTTGGCAACAGGATTGATCGGTCTGATCTTTTTTCGAAGTATTGCAACCGCGGGAGGCGAATCCTTTTATGCTCCCTCGGCGTATCCAATGCTCGCGGCTTATCACAAAGAAACGCGTTCGTTTGCGATGTCCGTTCATCAGGCGGCGCTTTATCTTGGGGTAATGAGTTCCGGTTTTCTCGCCGGAGCAATCGCGGCAAAACTCGGATGGCGGCATACATTTATTATCTTTGGACTCGCGGGAGTTCTTCTCGGAATCATTTTCATCTTCCGTCTTCGGGCAATGCCCGTCTCCGAAGAACAAAGCCTCAGCAGGGGATTGAATACGGTTCCGCAGAAAGAGACCTATTCTTTTTGGAAAGCCGTTGGAATCATTATAAGAGTCCCCACTTTTTGGCTGTTGACGATTGGATTTTCCGCCATTGTGTGCGTCAACAACGCCTTTCTTGTGTGGGCCCCCACATTTGTTCAGGATAAATTTGAAGTATCCCTGATCAGTGCGGGCGGATACTCGATGCTCTATCATCATCTTGCCGCGTTTTTGGGAATTATGCTCGGCGGTGTCTTTACCGATCAGTTGATCCGATATAATTCGAAAGGGCGCCTTTGGATTCAAACAATCGCGATGCTGCTGGGAGCTCCCGCCATTTTTTATATGGGATATACTCATTCTCTGAATTGGGTTTGGATCATGATGGGGCTGTTCGGATTCTTCCGCGGTTTATACGAAACCAATACCCACGCGGCCGTTTTCGATGTGATCGAGCCAAAATACCGTTCTACTGCAGTTGCCCTTTTAACCATGATCGCATTTTGGGTCGGATCCTGTACTCCTTTGCTTCTGGGAAGTTTACGGGGCGGTAAGCTGCTGCTTATGATCCAGAATTGGGGACACCCTCTTGATGAAAAATTTGGACTGGCCGTGGGATTCAGTTCCCTTTCCGTCCTTTGGGTTCTCGGAAGTTTAGCGGTTTTGTTCGCCATTTTCTTTACATTTAAAAGAGATCGGATTATTGAATCATGAAAATTACGGAAATTAAAACGTTTATTTGCAACGCCTATCGAACGAACTGGGTCTTCGTTAAAGTTTTAACGGACCAGCCGGGTCTTTACGGAGTTGGGGAAGCAACGCTCGAATACAAAGAACAGACCATTGTTCAAGCCTGTATGGAACTGGAACGCGATCTCAAGGGGAAAGATCCCCGGAATATCGAAGCGATTTGGCATGATTCGTATCGGGACGCCTATTGGCGCGGCGGGCCGGTTCTGATGAGTGCGATCTCCGCGATTGATATTGCCCTTTGGGATATTCTCGGAAAAGATCTCGGTGTCCCTGTTTGGCGATTGATCGGAGGAGAGGTCCGGGATCGGGTCCCCTGCTATGCGAACGGATGGTTCGTTCCCGCGAAAACCCCGGAAGAATTCGGAGAAAAAGCGGCCGAAGCCGTGAAAAACGGTTTTCGCGCCCTGAAATGGGACCCCTTCGGATCCGCTTGGCGGTATCTGGATCCTCCCCATTTTAAAGAAGCGATTCGATGTGTGGAAAAAGTTTACGAAGCCGCCCAGGGCAAAACGGAAATCCTGATCGAAGGACATGGCCGATTCGATCTCCCCACTGCGACCCGTATCGCTCATGCTCTGGAACCGTTTAATATCCTCTGGTTCGAAGAACCGATCGTTCCCGATACCATGGAAGCGCTTGCCGATTTTCGAAGCAGAGTTCGTGTTCCCATCGCATTCGGTGAAAGACTTTACGGAGCGAATTCCTTCCGGACTCTTCTGGAAAGTCGAGCCGCTGATTATATTCAGCCGGATGTTTCTCACGCAGGAGGAATCACGGAACTCAAAAAAATCGCCGCTCTTGCCTGGACTCATCAGATCCCGATGTGTCCCCATAATCCGAGCGGACCGGTTGCAAACGCGGCGACCCTTCAGCTGGCGGCTTCCACCCCGAATTTCATGTTCCTGGAAACAATGGCCAGTGATGTTCCCTGGAGAAATGAAATTTGCGATGAAAACGTAATCATTGAGGACGGATCCATGCTGATCCCGGATCGGCCCGGCATTGGAGTCGATATCAATGAAGAGGAGATTAAAAAGCATCCTTATATTCCGACCGGTCTGCGCCATTATAAAGGAACGTTGACCGAGATCCAGCCGAAAGAGTCGAAAAAGTATTATTGATTGTCCGGTCCGTCGAGGATCTTTGCCGACTCTGTCAATATCGCGTCGGCAAGGTCGTTTTGATCGGTCGATTCAGCAACGGAAAAGAATCTGCATTCCGGTAAGGACCGGAACCAGGTTCCTTGAGATTTCGCAAAATTGCGGCTGTGCTGTTTAATCAGATCAATCGCTTCCTGAAGAGAGGTCTTTTCATCAAAATAATCGAAAAGTTCGCGATATCCAACCGCCTGGCACGCTGTTTTTCCGGGCGGAGGGACGCTGTTTCGAATCAACTGCGCTTCTTCCAGAAGGCCTTTTTCGATCATTTGATCCACTCTTCGATTGATTCGATCATAGAGTTTTTCTCTTTCCCAATCGAGAACAAAGACGGCGGCTTCTTCTGCGGAGGCGGGCCGATCAAACTGCTGCTGATAATAGGAGATCGGACGTCCGCTTTTTTCGAATACTTCCAGTGCGCGGATGATTCTCCGGCGATCATTCGGATGAAGACGATCGGCTGTACGCGGATCGCATTCTTTCAATCGTTCATGAAGAAAGCCGGCACCGTTTTCCGCTTCCTCTTTTTCCATTGCCGTTCGAAAATCGGGATCGGCGGGAGGACCGTCAAAAATTCCGCGCAATGCTCCTTTGAGATAAAGGGGAGTCCCTCCGGCAAAAAGAACTCTTTTTCCGCGGGAACGAATGCCGTCCGCGATGCGATGGGCCTCTTTCAAATAAGCGGCAAGGGAATACTCTTCGTCCGGTCCGATAATATCGATGAGATGATGAGGGATTCCGGCCCGTTCTTCCATGGTCGGCTTTGCGGTTCCTATATCCATTTTTTTATAGATCGCCATCGAATCCAGGGAGATAATCTCCGCGTTGATTCGACGCGCCAGCAGAACGGCAAGATCCGTCTTTCCGCTTGCAGTCGGACCGGAAAGAAAAACCGCGCCTGTGATTCGGGGAACCACAGGCAGTTCTTCATTGCATAAGGAATTCATACAGGATCAATCTCTCAGGAACTTTTTGAAAAATTCAAGATTGGACTCGCATCGGGCAAGATTGCTCGAAAGCTGTTCCATCGCTTCGATCGGATTCATTGGAGAAAGAGCCCGGCGGAGAAGTGTTGTCGCCCTTAATATATCGGGAGGAAGCAGCTTCTCTTCCCGGCGTGTCCCGGATTGGGTAACGTCAATCGCCGGCCAGATCCGCCGATCCGCCAGCTTGCGATCGAGAACGAGTTCCATATTTCCCGTTCCCTTGAATTCCTGAAAGATCAGTTCATCCATACGGCTGCCGGTATCGATCAAGGCGGTTCCGACAATGGTAAGGGATCCGCCGTCTTCGACCTGCCGGGCCGAAGAAAAGATCTTTTTCGGGATATCCATCGCTTTGATATCGACACCGCCGGTCATCGTGCGCCCGGTATTGCCGACCCATTTATTAAAAGCGCGCGCCAGCCGGGTAATGGAGTCCAGAAGGAGAAAAACGTCTTTTCCCATCTCGGTAAGCCGTTTGCAACGCTGAATTACGAACTGAGCGAGTCGGACATGGCTTTCGAGCTCACAGTCCAAACTGCTGGAGATCACTTCAGCTTCCCGAACTTCGCGAACGAAATCGGTTACCTCTTCCGGGCGTTCATCGATGAGAAGAACGATTACATGAACATCTTTATGATTTTTCAGAACCGCCTTGCTGATATGCTGAAGGAGAACGGTTTTTCCGGATCGGGGAGGAGCAACGATCAGAGCGCGCTGTCCTTTTCCGAGCGGGGTGAGAATATCCATTACCCGAGTCGAGATCGGTTCGGGACCCGTCTCCAGGCGGAGCCATTTTTCCGGTGTGATCGGGGTCAATTCGTCGAACGGCTTGACCTTGTAATACTCATCGGGATTCATTCCGTCGATATCATAGATCTCGCGGACACGGGGACCCTGCTCACCCCGCGGCGGCTGGACCAGTCCATTGACCAGAACACCTTCCCGGAGCGCGTATTTTTCGATCAGATTTCCCGGAACAAACGGATCGGTTAATTGGCGGACAAAGCTCTCCTTGGCATCGCGCAAAAATCCGTATCCGTTGGGATGAAGTTCGAGGACACCGGAGAGGGGATAAAAGGATTCGGGATCAGCGGGATCACCCAAATCGGGAAGATTCGCGTCGCTGCGCGGCTTGCGGGGAGCAAGGGCCGCATTTTTACGCATCGGACGGCGATTCTGCTGGTGGTATCCATCGCGATTGTTGTATCCGTCGCGATTAGATCCGTCCCGGCTGTATCCATCGCGATTGCCGCTGCCGGATTCCCCATTATTATTGCCGTACGAGTTGCTGCCGTATCGGTGAAAACCGTTCCGATTTCCCTGATTACCATAATTCCGATTACGCTGATTCATTACCATAGTTGTATCTTTTTGATTACTTCCCGGGGTTAGCCCCCTTATTTAAAAAGATTTAAATTTGAAATCCATTCCTTTTGCAAGATCAAAACATAAAGATTAAATGCCAAGCAGGCAATTATACTGAAAAACAAACCGGCTTAACACCGTTCGGCCGCCCCCAACAAACCTTTCTTCCGTGAAAAACAATGGGAACCTGTTTGATTGACAGACACTTGATCCATGAAAAATCAAACAGCCGTTAAACATACATTGATGAAGTCCAGGGATACACTTTGGAGAAAAAGGATTTTCCAAAGAAAAAGAACCAGTACCTCTGCTAAAAGTTTTTCCGTGATTGTCAAAAGACCAATATAAAACCGACCATCGGCTTACGGGAAAACAGAAACAAAACAGGGAAACCAAAAAAAGAGAGAGCTCATTTTCTTTCCGAAAGAGATCCGGATCTTTTGGGCTGCCGCCCAATTTTCCGAAAAAACAGCGGAAAAAATCTTTTTCATGAGTCCGCTCCAAAGAGAAATGGCCGATCGGCCAACCCTGCCCAACTGCGCTAATCATATCTTATCAGAATTTTTTGTCAAGCGGAGTTTTCCCTCTTTAAAGAAAAACCTCAAATATTTCACAAAAAATTCCTTTTTTTCCGTTTTCCCCCCTTTCCAATCGAAGTATAGACAACAAATCCTTCCAAATCCCCAGAAAAGAAAATTTTTCCGCTTTTTGATAATTTCCGCTAATTGTTCTTTTTTAAATGCCCGTTCTTTGGTATAATACCCGTTAATGAAAAGGGATTCTGCTGTCTTTCAAACAAAAATGAGTACATGGAAAGGGACAAGTATTATGATGGATACCGATCATTCGGAAGAAATTAAGATCATCCTTCCTAAATCCGGACGCGAAAAAAAGATGTTTTTGAACTGCATCTGGGACTTCTACCGCGAAGATCCAAACTGGATCCCTCCCTTGCGAATGGACCAAAAAGAGCTGGTCGGATATTCCAAAAATCATTTCTACGATCACAACAGAGTCCAAACGTTTCTTGCCCTTCGCGGGAATAAACCGGTCGGACGCATCGCGGCGATCCTCAACGCCGGGCATCTTGAACGATACAACGATCAGGTCGGATTCTTCGGATTCTACGACTCCATCGATGATCAGGACGTCGCAAACGCCCTTTTCGACGCCGCAAAAAACTGGCTCCTCGAAAACGGCGTCAAGATCATGCGCGGTCCGATGAACCCTTCCATGAATCATACGCTCGGACTCCTGATCGACGGGTTCGATACTCCCCCCTTCTTCATGATGACCTATAATCCCCCGTTTTATGAACGGCTCTTTGAAAATTACGGCTTTAAAAAATCTCAGGATCTCTATTCCTTCTGGGGAAAGATCGAAATGCTCCCGAAAGTCCGCGAACGCTATCTGAAAACCAGCGATATGATCCGCGAACGATACAATGTCAAGATCCGCCATTTGCGAAAAGATCATTTCACCGAAGACGTCGAACTTTTTCTCGACGTCTACAATCGTTCGATGACCAACACCTGGGGCTTTGTTCCCTTTTCCAAAGCCGAGCTTAAACAAATGGCCGCTTCCCTGAAATGGCTCATGGTTCCCGAATTGGCAATCGCCGTTGAAATTGACAATAAAGTGGTGGGCGCGACTTTTTGCCTTCCCGACTACAATCCGAGGATCAAGGATATTGACGGACACCTCTTTCCCTTCGGATTCCTTCATCTTTTACGGCATAAGGAACGGATCAAAAAAATCCGGATCATCAGCACGAACGTTCTTCCCGAATATCAAATGATGGGGTTGGGACTCGTCCTTGTCGACGCCCTGGTCCCCAAAACGATCGAATGGGGAATCCAGGAAGCCGAGTTCTCCTGGGTTCTCGAATCGAATCAGTTCTCCCGCGGAAGCCTGGAACGGGGAGGCGCCATTCGGAACAAGACCTATCGGGTTTACGATAAAAATATCACGAACTGATTTGGAACATTTTCAATGGATATTATTGAAGTTAATACCAAAAGGGATCTGGAAAAGTTTATCGATTTTCCCTGGACGGTCTATAAAAATGACCCGAATTGGGTTCCTCCGCTCAAAATGGATCTCCGTTCCCGGCTCGATCCGCAGAAACATCCCTTTTACCTTCACGGATGGGCAAAAAAATTGATCGCAGTGGAAGGAAACAGGGTCCTTGGAAGAATTCTCGTTGCCGACGATCCCCGATATAATGAAGAGAACGGAACCAATCAGGGAACGTTCGGTTTCTTCGAATCGATCGATGATCAGAATACCGCAAACGCTCTTTTGGGGCGGGCAGGAGATCTTCTCAAAGATCGGGGACGCGGTCGGATCTTCGGGCCGGTTGAATATTCCACAAACTATGAATGCGGTTCCCTGATTGACGGTTTTGATTCCCCGCCGGTGATCATGATGGGATACAATCCTCCTTATTATGCTCGCCTTTATGAAAATTTCGGACTTACGAAAAATCGCGATCTTTTTGCCTGGATTTTCGATCTGTATAATAATACCAGTGATAAATGGCGTCCTTTGCTCGATCGATTTGATGAACGGTATCCGATTCAGATCCGATCGTTCGACATAAACCGGTTCGACGACGATCTGAAGAGCTGCATGCAGGTTTACGACTGTATGCGAAAGAATTGGTGGTGGGCCTGTGTTTCTCTTACAAAAGCGGAGATCGAAAATTACGCGCGGCGGCTGCGAACGATCGCCTTGCCGGAACAGATCTTTCTTGCGGAAGCAGATCATAAGCCGGTTGGGTTCTTTGTCGGACTCCCCGATTTGAACGAAGCGATTCGGCCGTTAAACGGAAAACTCTCCTGGTTTGGAATTCCCGGTCTTGGGATTTTGCGTCTTTTTCATCGGCTCAAGCATGTAAAGACGGGACGAACTGCGGTTCTTTGCGTCTTGCCGGAATATCAGAAGAGGGGAATTGCCGAAAGATTGATCATGGAATCGATTGCCCGGGCAAAAAAGCATTCGGAGATCAATCGGGTCGAACTCGGCTGGACCGACGAGAAAAACGACAAGATCAACCGGATCATTGAGCGGCTGGGTGCCCGGCATTACAAAACCTATCGAGTTTATGAAAAGAATTTGGAAAAATAGCATTGCCTTCTTGTTTTCTCGAAATTTTCTGATATACTCTGTTAATGTTGAATTTTTTCATTAAGAATTACTTTTACTGAAACTGCCAATCACAGAATAATTTTCAGCTTTTACAGAACCGGACAGTTAATGCGAACTCTCAAATTCACAGCGATCGCGCCCTCTGCGAATTCCCCGCCGGACGGGAAATTTCTGTTCCAATCCAACACGATGCAGGATTCACCGCTCCCTCGTTCAAAGAAAATGCCAATAAAGAATCCGCGATTTCTCCTGTTGAAATTCCTTTTGATGTTTCTTTGCCTGAACGGACTCTTTTTAACCGGGTGGAGCGCAGAAAAGCCGATCAGTACAGAGATCCGTTTTCAGGAAGATCCTCCCCCTGAATCCGCCGCACTCGGACAGGATCAGAAAGAAATCCATCCCTTTTCTCAAATTGTTCGTCAATATCCGCTGTTTATATTTGGAATACCGAGTTTTCTCCTTTTGCTTCTTTCCGTTTTTCTTTGGATCCTTCTTGTCGTACATAAAAGAGAATATCTTCTTGGCTCCGTTTTGCACAGTCTTCCGATCCGGTATTTTATCGCCGATTCTTCAGGAAAATTATTACAGTACAATTACGGCAAAGAAGCGAATCCGCCCATCTGCCGAACATTGGACGATATAAAAGATGAAGATATTCGCGGTCTGATCAAGAAACTTGCTGCCGACGCATTAGAATCGCGGAAACCTGAAGAGGCCTATTACACCGATGCGGGAAGGCTCCGATTGGCCGTTGTGTCCTGTCTTCCCAAATCTCTTTTTCACAAACCAACCGTTATTGGGATCTCACGGGACGTTACCGAACTCCAGAAAATACAGGAAAAGGCCCGTCGAGATGAAGAAGCCCGGCATAAAGAAATTCTGGAAGAACTCGCAAACTGGAAAGCGATTTCGTCCATCGCTCAAATTTATCGTTTTCGATACAATCCGGAGACGCATGCGGTTACCTCCGGCAGCAAAGAGCTGCCGAATGTATGGCCGATCAAAGACGGAATCGCGATTCCCCCTTCTGAATGGATCTGCAAGGAAGATCTTGATGCATGGTATCGTTCCTACAATGAAATCCTGTCCGGAAAAATAAAAGAGGGAATGTTCGAATTCCGTGTCGTTCAGGAAGGGAAAACACGTTATTTTCGAGGATTTATTCGCGGAGCGGATACTCCCGGCGGTGAATTGACCGGAATCCTTCAGGAAGTAACCCGATACATCGAAAATCAGCAGAAACGGGAAGCCCTGCTCCTCATGTGGAAAAACGTGATCGACTCTCTTCCCGTCATTTTCGTAATCAAAAATTCCGAAGATAATTACCGGTATCTTCAGGCAAACGGGAATTTTACCGATCTTGTCGGTCGAAATGTTTCGGAAATTATCGGTCTGGAAGAAAAAGACTTTTTTCCGGTTTCCAAAGACGCGGATCAGATCCGGCAAGACGACATGAAGGTAATAAGATCCGGTCATCGCATGGATTTTGTAGAAACCATACATGATAAAGACGGAATACTCCATCAATTCCAGGCGGTCAAACTTCCTTCGATCAATGAGGCGGGACAGCACATCATCATCTCAATGGCGCTGGATATTACCGAAGCGCAGGAAGCTTCTGAAGTGCGCCGAATTATTTCCTCCGCCTTTGAATCGCTGTTTTCTTCGGACGATCTTGCCGTCGATTTACAGAGCATTTTGAAAGCGATTTGCGAATTTGTCGGATTTGATTCCGCTTACATCTGCAGTGAGGATGAAGCGTCAAAATCTCTCCGGCTCTTTACCGCATTTTCCTCTGAAAACAATCAGCAGCTTTTTGATATTGATACATTCCGCGCGGAACATGCGGCGCATTTTCCGCAATACAGGAAGGGATCTGCCGCCGGCAATCATGTTTTTCTCATCGACTTTTCTGATCCCGATGATCAGGAACTTGCAAAAGATCTCGTTCCTTCATTTTTTGAAAGAGCGCGGGAATTCGATCTCAGGGGAATTCATGTCAATTACGTTTCCGTTGACGGCAAGACCTGGGGCGCGGTCGGATTTATTACAAGAGGCCGCAAAATCAAGGATCTCTCGGACAACGAAAAACGGCTCTTGAACTTGACCGCTCATATCGTCGAATTGGCTATTACACGCAAAAGGATCCAGAGTAAATTGGAAAGTGCCCTGCTCGATGCACTGGCGGCCGCTAAAGCAAAAAGTTTCTTCCTCTCCAGTATGAGCCATGAGATCCGGACGCCGCTTAACGCCGTGATCGGATTCACCGATCTTCTGAAGGATACGGAGCTTGACCGCGATACCCAGCTCGAATATCTCGACGCTGTTTCCGATGCAAGCCATGCGCTGATGACCCTGCTGAACGATATTCTCGATCTTTCCAAATTAACTTCCGGGAAATACGAGGATCATCCGGTCTTGACAAACATTCAGGATATTGTCCGGGAAATGGACGCGGCCTTCCATCCGAAAGCGGTTCAAAAAAATCTGAAACTCAATTTTCTCGCTTCCGGCATTCCCGATCTTTGGCTCGATCAGCCCCGGCTTCGCCAGATCCTTTTCAATCTGATCGGCAATGCCGTCAAGTTCACCGCACACGGTGAAGTGAACGTCAAGATCTCTTTCGAAAAAACGGAAAAAGAATTCGGCAATCTTACCATGATCATATCCGATACCGGAATTGGAATTGATCCGGACGACAAGGAAAAATTATTCGAACCGTTCATCCAATTGAACCGAATGCGCGGAACAAATTCCTCCGGATCAGGAACAGGACTCGGACTGGTTATCGTCAAAAAAATCGTTGATCAGAACAACGGAACACTGTCGCTCCAAAGTGAGATGGGACGCGGATCCGAGTTTACGATCCTTTTGCCCAACATCAAATCCAATTGTCCCGACTTGGCGGAAAAGATGGAAAGTGTTCCTGAAGAAAAAAACGAGAAGTCCCATTTCATTCCCAAAGTCCTGATCGTCGACGATTCCGATCTCACTTTAAGTATTCTGGAACGAATGCTCGCACGGCTTGAAATCCCGCACGCCGCCGTTCATTCCGGAAAAGAAGCCCTCAATCTTTTGGTAAAAGAACCGTTCGATATCGTTCTTACGGATATTCTCATGCCGGAAATGAAAGGGGATGAATTGGCATTGCAGATCCGAGCCGAACCGCAATTCGCAAACATTGCCATTATCGCAATGTCCACGGAAAATGAGTCGGTGATGTACGACAAATCATTATTTGACAAAGTTCTCCTTAAACCGATCATCAGTAAAGATCTCTATGAAAATATTATGGGAAAACCGGAACAAAAATAAATGCCGCCGGTATCGATCTCATGAGTAAAAGGAAATCCAATGATCCGTTGTTTAATAGTGTTCTGTATTGCCGCCCTGTTTCTTCTTCCCGGAAACAGGGGAATCGCTTCCGACATTCCCCTGAAGAACGTTCGGGTCGGCTTCTTTCAGTTCGACGGCTATCATATGCGCGATCACCGGCAGAAAAATGGAAAATTTCATCAGAGCGGATACGGATACGATATCCTTCAAATGCTGCGTCCGTACACGAATTGGGATTACGAATACATCGGATACGAAAAGGGATGGTCCGCAATGCTTCCCATGCTGGAAAGCGGAGAGATCGATATCCTTACCAGTGCCGTGAAAATTCCGGAAAAGGAGCGCAAGTTCGACTTTTCCCATCGCGCAATCGGATACTCCGCGGTCATTATGACCGTAAAGGCCGGATGTACCGAATTTCTCCCCCGGGATTATTCTCATTGGAACGGGATCAAAGTCGGCGTTATTCGCGGCAACAGTAAAAACAAAACCTTCGCGAAATTCGCGGAAGAAAAGAAATTCACGTATCAGACGGTTGAGTTTACCCAAATTGATGAAATGCACGCGACCCTTCAAAATGGAAAAATTGACGCGATCGTTACCGGAAGCCTGCGGCGGCTGAACAATGAATGGCTTTACGAAGAACTGGACGTTCGCCCTTTCTATATTATTGTAAAAAAGGGAAATCAGCAGCTGCTCCGCGAGATCAATGCCGCACTGGAAAAGCTGGAGATGAATTATCCGGGCTATGCAAACGAACTCCAGATCAAATATTATGATCACGCCTCCGCCGGAGGTGAAGAGATCTCCTTTTCTCTTGAAGAAAGGGCCTATCGCAATCAATGCAAAAACGATAAACGAAAATTCCGTGTTCTGGTCAATCCCGACCGTTTTCCGTTCTCTTATTTTAAGAATGGAAAATTCACCGGGATCATGAAGAACCTGCTGGATACGATTAAAGCTCGATCGGATCTTGATCTTGAACCGGTGTTCTGCAAGGACAGAAACGAATATCTGGAACGGTTTCACCGTCGGGACTGCGATCTGATCCTTGACATGCGATTCGATTATTCCCTTGCAGAACAGCAGGGATATATCTTGACGCCAACCTACCTCCCCGCAATGATATCGCGCATTTCCCGCAAAGGGTTCTTCGGAAAGATCAACTCCTTTGCAGTCGTCAAAGATTCCAATATGGCGAATCTCGTTTTGGAAACCCTGCCGAAGGAGTGCGAGATCCGAAATTATCCCTCCATTCAGGCGGTGATCGATGCGGTAAAAACCGGACGCGAAAATACAGGATTTGTCTTTACGCAAACTGCGGAAGGGGCCGTTCTCAATGATCACAGCGGAATCTTGACTCATCATCCGACCGGACTCACCGTTCATTTCGCCATTGGCATTAAAAAGGAACAGGATCGCTCTCTCGTCGGAATACTGTCGAAAACCGTACGGAGTCTTTCCGAAAATGAAGTTCAAAAGGCATTGACGGCGAGCGATCTCCGCAGACGGCGCAATCCGACGTTTCGGGATTTTGTGACGGAATATCCCATGATCGTCTCTTACTCGCTTGCCGCCCTCATTTTCGTCCTGGGAAGTACCCTGATTATTGTTCGGATCTATCAGCGCAGGGCAGGAAAAGCCGCCTTTGCCCTCGAAAAAAATTCGCGAATGTGGAAACTCCTGGTCAATTCCCTCCCCATCCACATTTTCGCAAAAGAGGGCGAAAACAATTTTCGGTTTACCTTCAACAACCGGGCGCGTGCGAAATTTTTCGGACTCAAACCCGACCAAATGGAAAATACAACCGATTACGATTATATGTCCGCGGAGGAAGCGGAAAAACGCCGCGAGATCGCTCGTAAGCTCTGCCTCGAAGGAACCGGACAGGATGAATCTATCTTGGAAGTCAAGGATCAAAACGGACGTTCTCATCTTCTTTATTCCCTTCAGGTTCCCTTTACCGAATCGGACGGAACCAAACTGATACTCGGATGTTCCATCGATCAAACCGAACTCCGGGAAGCGCTTGAACTTGCGCAGCAGGCCAGCGCCGCCAAAGGGATCTTCCTGTCGCAAATGTCTCATGAAATTCGAACGCCGCTCAACGCCATTATCGGATATCTGAATATCGCCCGGGAGAGCGGCGAAGATCAGAATAAAATCATGGAGTGCATGAAGAAAGGTCTTAACGCTTCAACGCATCTTCTCTCCATTATCAATGATATTCTGGATGTCTCTTCCATTGAAAGCGGGAAGATTAAAATCGCACGGGAAGATTTTGATTTCAAACATCTTTTGACCGGAATTGTGTCGATGTTCTGCAATCAGGCCGAGAGCAGAAAGATCCATTTCGAATTGATTCTGAGTGAACTCACGGAAGAATGGCTCGTCGGCGACTCGCTTCGAGTCAATCAGATTCTGCTCAATCTGCTTTCGAACGCAATGAAATTTACCCAATCGGGAGGCTCGGTTACCTTGACCGTAAAGCAGCTCGGAATTATTCAGAATCGGGTTCAGCTCATGCTCCAGGTCGCCGACACAGGATGCGGAATGCCGGAGGAATTTCTTGAACGGATCTTTAAACCGTTCGAGCAGCAGAACGCGTCAACAGCCCGTGAATACGGAGGGACCGGCCTCGGTCTTTCCATCGCGAAAAATCTCATCTCCCTGATGGGCGGAACCATTGAAATCACAAGTAAAGTGAATGAGGGAACGACATTTACCGTTAATCTTTCGTTTGAAAAAAGTTCGAAGACATTGGCCGTTGCGGATGTCGATTTTTCCCGTCTGCGGGCACTTGTCGCCGACGATCAGAAGGAAGACCGCGAGTATATCAAAATGGTTCTCGCGAAATGCGGAGTGAAGTGTGATATCGTCGAGTCCGGGGAAGCGGCCGTTCACCAGCTGGAACGGCGTCTGGACAGCCGGCATCCGTATGATCTCTGTCTGCTTGATCTTCGTCTTTCCGGAATCAGCGGAGTCGAAGCGGCGCGGCAAATGCGCCAGTTGGAAAATAATACCGATCTCCCCATTATTCTCCTCACTGCTTATGATGCTGCTTCGATATCGCCGGAAGCGCACGCGGCGGGTGTCAACAAGATCTTCCAGAAACCGCTCTTTCATTCGACGTTTTTTGATTTTCTTATGAGCAGCTATTATCATTCGGAAGAAAAGAAGAGCGATCAGGAAGCGAAAGAAGCGTTGAAAGGACTTCGGATACTTCTTGTTGAAGACAATCAGATGAACATGGACATATCGACCCAATATCTGGAAAGAGGCGGAATGCAGATCACACCGGCCTGGAACGGCAAGGAAGCGGTCGATATTTTTACCGGTTCCGCGCCCGGCACTTTTCAGGCGGTTCTTATGGACATACAAATGCCGATCATGGACGGATATACTGCGGCGGAACAGATCCGCTCCAGTACGCATCCGGAAGCAAAATCAGTTCCTATTATCGCGATGACGGCAAACGCGTTCAATGAAGATGTTGTGAAAGCTCTGAAATCGGGAATGAACGATCATATTTCCAAACCGGTCTTTTATGACAGACTCTTTCAGGCTCTTTCAAAATTAACACAAAAGGAAAACTGACAGAAAATGAATATTAAAACAGT
>JAUNSU010000155.1 GCA_030539035.1 Planctomycetia bacterium | reverse complement strand
CAACATAAGGCGGGATCGGCAAATCATAACCGGCATCATATCCTTTCACTTTCGCAATGACGGCACCTATTCCGGGGCAGGCGATATTCCCGCCCGGCATTCGGCCTGTCTGCATGATATAAGAGGCCTGTTCATGATGATTTGTTCCGTGGTTCATACTGCGGACAATGGAATAGAGATCGGCACATTTCGCCAAGCAGGGAAGTGTTTGACTGATTTCGATATTCGGTACATTTGTTGAAATGGGCTTATCCCAGAGTCCGCAGTAATCACGGCCGGCGCCGGGTTTGGGATCGAACGTATCGAGATGACTCGGTCCGCCCCACATCCATATTTGAATAACAGATTTCGCCTTCCCGGGACTTTTTTCATTCCTGCTGATTTCCGATCCGGATGCCTTTTGAAAGAATAAAGATCCAATGGACGGCAATCCTATCAGACCAAGCCCAACGGACTTTAAAAAATCTCGTCGATGATTTCGCATATTTTACTCCTTTGATCATTTTGATATTCCGTGAACACCGGATTTTCTGAAAGTTCACACCGGTTTCCGATCAATGCTTGCAGATAAACTCTCGTGAATTAAGCAGACACCAGATAATATCCTGAATTTTTTGCGAACCGGATTTATCCGTTCTCCGCAATTCATCAGAAATGGTTTTGTACTCTTCCGCGGTCGGAAACCGGGATAGAAATGTCAGTTCCATTTCGTCAATCAGATCCTTAATGCTTTCTGATTTCCAGTTGTTTCCAAGACGGTTTGCATATTGAACAATCCATTCATTGATCTCGGTTGAATTAAGCAAAAAGAGCTGCTGTGATTCGGTAACATCATTGTTTCTGTCTGTTTCCGTTCCTGTGTCTCTGGATGAACGGCCGAACATTTCCAGAAAGGAACTCGTAATACTTGAATCATAGAGCAAAACCGCTCGATATTGCGGAGAAATCATCGTGAAGGGCTCGGCGACTTCACTGGTGTATCCGACAGGCAGATCAAATATCTGAGCAAGCATATCCTGAAATACTTCCGCATCGATCCGGCGAACAGGATATGAGGCGAATAATTCCCGCGTATCCGTACTCTTGTTTTCGGATAAAGAGCTCTGCTGATAAATGCCGGAATTCAGGATTAGGCGGTACATATGTTTTAAATCGTATTGGGATTGAATCAGTTCCCGGCAAAGGAATTGACAAAGTTCAAGATGGATCTGTCCTTTTTCGTTTTGCGCATCTTTCTGTTCTGAAATCAGATTCTTGCCAAAAAGCCAACACCAAAGGCGGTTGACTGCGCACACGCTGAACAGCGTATTGGCGGGAGAAATCATCCAGTCGGCGAAAAGTTCCCGCGGATCCTGCGATGCGGCGATTGCTTTGACGGATCCGTCTGGAAAAACAACCTTGGTCCGGTCAAGCGGTTCCCTATTGCGATACACGATCTCTTCTTTCCATTGTGCGGTTTCCTTATATCCGACTCTTGAAAAGAACAACGCCGTCTGTTTTCTTTTTTCCGCCGGCCAAGGTGCGATATCCATTCCCAAAAATGTTTGACATACCGCTTCGGCCAATGTATCGCTGTCTTTGGCGGGAACGGCCCGATAGAAATTCGACGGTCCATCCCGAAAATTGCTTCCGCAGGCGGTCAGCAGTTCACGGACAAACTGACTGTATGGTTTGTTTTCTTCGACAGATTGATGAATCCATCGATAATAGCAAACCGCGCCATTCGGCCAGAGATTAATGGGAAATTCCGATTTGACCCGGAGCAGATCACACCAGCGCATTGTTTGCAGATCAACGAACTCATCACGATCGAGAAGGAGATCGATCCGTTTTTTTCTTTTATCTTTGCTGTTATCTTTCAAAAAGGAACGGACTTCCTTTGGAGTTGGAATCGTTCCGGTCAAATCGAGATAAATACGGCGCAGAAACACTTCATCTGAACATAAAGGGGACGGATCCCGATTTTCACGCTGAAGGGATTTAAGAAAAATCGAATCGAGTTCGTTCTGAACTTCATACTTTTTATTCGCGCGAAACGGATTGTTCTTGGATCCCGCTTCAGGTATTCTTATTCCATTACGTTCCAGCAGATCGTCCCAATTGACCGTCGGATCTTTTTTTGCCGGCGGTTCTCGTCTTGCCGGTTTAGCCGGTTTTTCCGCATCGCGCCGAGCCGGTTTTTTACCCTCTGCGGTCGGACCTCGACGCGCTTTACCGGTTCGATAAGGCGGACGTCTTGATTCATTCGACTGCGAATACAGATCGCCGAAAAGCAGACAAAAGAACAACAGCGAAAGGAATATTTTTCTCATGATAATCTCCGAAAAAAAAACGATATCATTGATCAAAGCATTTTACCCAAACAGTAAATAACCGATTTTGGAACCACGAATTTTTACGGATACTTATTTGATAAAAACACATTTTCATCAAAAACATCAGTCTCGAATCTTATATTGATTCCATCCGTGTTTATCCGTGGTTCCAAACAAAAATATTTTTACAGTATGAGCATTTTACACTGATAAGAATGCGTTTTTTTTTCGGAATCTACATTGTGAAAAAATTTTATTTACGGAACAGCCATTGAAAACATTCTTCCGAATAGGCGGTCTTGCACGCTTGAACGTGATCCTTTCCGGGCAAGAGGATGAACTGAACACGGTTTTCGGGATTTTTTTGAATCGCATTCGACATAGCCTGCGCTTTCGCCGGAGGAATCAAACGATCATTTTCTCCGTGAACAATATAAAAATCGCCTTTCAGACGGGCAGCATCTTCCGTTCTTCCGCCGGAACTGACAACAATCGCCCTTGAAAAGAGATCGGGCTGCCGAATCATCATACTATAGCAGGCCCCTCCTCCCATCGAAACGCCGGTAATATAAACCTGATGGGGCTCAATGTGAAATTCAGAACATTTCTTCTTGATAAGTTCCAGGACGATCGAAAGCGGTGAATTCTTTCCGCCTCGAACCCAATCCTGATTTTCCGGACATTGAGGAACAATGATCACCGCGTTTTCAGAATGGGTCCGTATGTAATCCAGAAGCGGCTTTACGGCAGGAGAGGTCAGTTGGCGTTTGTTGTCGTTCCCGCATCCGCTTTTCCCATGAAGGACCAAAACAAGAGACGTTTTTTTCGAACCGGATCTGTTTTTGACGGCTTGACAATAATTAATTTCTCCGTTTTTACCTTTATAATGATGAGAGGACATATTCAATTCCCCGGCGGAAATATCGGGCAAAAAAGGCTCTGTCCTCCGGCGCGGCTGCGGACGCGCTGTTCGAGATTCGTTCTGGAATCGATTGTACCGACGGGAACGCGGCTCCGGTCTTGTCCTCTCGGACTCATTCGCCTGAAGCGTGCGCAAAAAAAGAACAAACACGGCTAACACAAAAAAGTTCATGCAGTTTTTCATATTCAATTTTCCTTTACTGACTTACTCAAACTGTAAGTAACCAATTTCGAAACCACGGATTTCACCGATTTTCACGGATACTCATTTTTGGTAAAAACACGTTTTCATCAAAAATATCAGCGCCGAATCTTATAGGGATTTCATCCGTGTTTATCCGTGTCATCCGTGGTTCCAAACAAAAATCTGTTTACAGCATGGGTGACTTGGAGAGTTCCTTCAGATGAAGTTGGAATTCATCGAGTCGGGTCCCATTGTACTGATTCAATTCTCTTTTGATATTGTCGGAAACACGATTTACTTCCTGTGTGCGGCCGTCGCGAAGAAGACGTTCGGCCCGCAGGAACTGGAGGTGGATCAGGGATTCTTTTGCCGAGTCGGGGATCTCCGGACTGTAAAACAGGATTTCCAGAATACCGAGAAGACGTTCGGTTTCCCGTCGGGCCTCTGTTTCCTGTCCTGATCGGCGCAGAACGTTGGCGTATGCTTCCCGAAATCGAACGGTCGAAGCGACAATACTCGGCGTATTGGGAAAACGGCCAAGAAGCTGATTCGACAAATCCAGCGCAAGTTCAAAATCATCGCGATCCCTGTTTTTTATACTCTGCGCGAATCGAAGTTTCTGATACATCAGTTCGACAAGTGCCAGTCCGTATTCAGAATGATCCGGATATTCCTGATTAAGCTGATTGAGCAAAATAACAGCATTCGGTTCAATTCCGGAAATTCGCTCCGAATGAAACTGCCTTGGATTACTGCCGAGGATCACCGCGTATTGAAAACGGTATTCCGCGTTATTCGGATCCAGACGAAGCAGGTTCTGAATGATTTGAAAAGCCTGAAACATCTCTTTCGATTGAGGATCGGCCGAAAGAGCTTTGAGAGCACGGGCCGTTTCGTAACGATCAGTGAGATTGTCTGAATCGGAACAGGTTTCTGCAATTTGCCGGGAAAGCGTATCGGCTTCCTTCCTTTTCCCCTGTTTTCGCAGGGAATCGGAAAGCTGATTCAAAATACAAGGATCGGATCGAATCTCTGATAATCGGCGATACGCGTTTTCCGCAAGAGGATAATTGCCCGTTCGAAGTGCACATATTCCAATGATCGTATTGGTTTCCGCGATCTTTGAAATCGGCAAATTCTGCTGTCGGGCTATTCCCTGATAATAAGGCATCAGCGCTGCAAGAAGATTGGTTCCGTTCGGGGAAGGCGGCTGCTTTTCAACATGATGAAAGATATCAGATAATACCGTATCGGCAACATCGGCATTCTTTTGAGCCAATTTCAATGCGGAAGATGTGCGGACATACCCGACGGCAAGCGCCGTTAAAAAGGCGAAAATGGAAACAACAGAAAGAACGGACAATGCGGCGGCCAGCGGCTTGCGTCTCGTCCAGAGCAGAAGCCGTCTTCTCAAAGAAACAGAGACCGCGTCAATCGGTTCATTATTTACAAAATGCCGCAAGTCCGTTGCGAATTCGTCCATGCTTTTATATCGGGCATTCGGATCCCGGCTGATGCTTTTATTGACAATAATATCAAAGTCCGTTTGCCCGCAGCGCAGCGGTGGAACAGATCCTTCACAAATACGCCGAATCATTTCTTTCGGAGTCCGTTCCTGTAAAAATGGCCGATTGGCCGCAAGTTCATAGAGAGTAACTCCCAGCGAATACTGATCGGCGGAAAATGAATTGATCCCATTCCTTATACGTTCCGGAGCCATGTAACGCAATGTTCCGCTTGCCTTGTCCGGATCCTCGATCATCTCCTTATTTTCCCGCAGAATATACGCAAGTCCGAAATCGCTGATATGAAGTTCTCTGTTCTCATCAAGAAGAAGATTCGACGGTTTGATGTCCCTGTGCATGATTTTGCAGCGATGAGCATAAGCCAATCCCTCCGCCGCCTGAAGTCCGACTTCCGCAATTTCTTTTATACTGCTGAATTCGCATTGATTCAATTCTTTTCCGTTGATGAGCTCCATTGCGTAAAAACAGCAGTCGGGACAGCTTCCTGCCGAGTAAATTTTAACAATATTCGGATGATGGAGCATGGCGATGACTTGAGCTTCCCGTTCAAAATCTTCGCGGCGGGCCGGATCGGCAGAAATCGAAGGGGCAAGAAGTTTAACGGCCGCTTTTCGGTTAAGAGAAATCTGCAGCGCTTCAAAGACAACGCCCATTCCCCCCTGTCCGATTTTGCGTATCAAACGGAAATCCGAGGCCGGAATGTTTTCGGGTATAATCAAGGAAGGAACTGTTTGCCGGGGAGTGGAATGACCGGCCCCTTCCAAATCCTGAAGAAGGGGGAGAATCTCAAGGAGATCATGGGAATATTGCGGATAACGGGCCGAATATTCCTTGATATCGGGCGCAGTACCGTTTCTGTACTGGTCGAGATACTGTTCGATCAAATCTTCAAAAGCGGGATGATCATTCATGTCGAAACTCGGTTAATTCTGCAAGGATTATTTTAAGACGCTGAAGGGCGCGGACATAACGAATACTTGCCGCTTTCGGTTCGATATTCAAGACCTGTGCGCATTCCGTATTGCTGAATCCGTCGAAATGACGAAGGGTCAAGATCTGGCGATCGGTTTCCGATAACGTTTCAAGGATACTTCGCAGCAGGGCATAACGTTCTGATCGGACCATTTTTGAAAGGGGAGAAGTAACAGAATCGGCAAACAGGTTCCAGTTGATCTCGGCCGCACTTTGACACGCGCTGTTTTGTTCGCCTCCTCTTTCTTTATAGGCATCTCTCTTTTGAGCCTGCAAATGTTTGCGTTCATAATCCGCAACGGTTTGAAGGAGGAGTGTTCTCAACTTTATATAAACCGGGATTTCTGGATTGTTTTCGAAATAATCCGTTCGATGGCAAGCCGCGAGCAAAGTATCCTGAACGACATCCTCCGGCGAAAAACGTTTGGACAGAATCGGATTGAGATTTCGAGCCGCAAGGGCAAGAAGACGTTCCCGATATCTGACGAACAGATCGGCCAGAAAATCGAATCGGTTTTTATCGGAATCTGCCATATCAATCCACTTCGCCCTCTTTTTCAAGTTTGTTTATCTCCCGTTCCCGTACTGAATTATAATCGGACAGCTTCTGAATTTCAAGTATCCCGGCAAAACAAGAGACTTCTATTTCTTTTCGCCGTATTTGAGACCATATTTGAGACCTTCTTTCAGACCGTATTTGAGATCGGTCGGGGAATGAGAAGTACTGGAAGTTCCTCTTTCCCGTTGCATTCCCTTTCTTTTATCGTTGGTTGACGGCAGACTTCTTTCTGTTTGCGAGGTTTTCATCGGCACAGTTTTCGAATATCCCAAAGCCGGCTTTTGATTTTTTGGAATCGGTCTGGAAATGGAATGACCTGATGACGTATTCCGAACCGTTTTTGTCGCAGGCGTATTTCGAGATACGGTCTTTTCTGTCCCGAAACCTTTAGGTCGAACGATTTTTGGTCTTTGTGAAATTTTTGCCCCGGGTTTTCTGTTCGTTTTTCCTTTTGTATTGTTCACGGGACTGTTCTTCATATTGGGAGCAGCTTCAGCGAAATTCTGACCAATAATCTCAATCCCGAGAAAAAGCAAGACAACGATAATTGTTTTTGTAATGTATTTCATACATAGTCTCCTTATTCTAAACTTTTACCGAAAAAGAATCACTGCCGGTCCTCATTTTTCAGGAACGTGTTTTTATTGGAGAATCTACATTTGTTTTTTAAATATTTTTATGGTTCTCGGCCATGGAATACATTTTGTAAAAAATAATCGATATGGTATGAATTATTTTTATTCCCTTGACTTCTGTGAAAGAGCACGTATAATAAATAAAAGTAAGGAAAGTAAGGTTTGAAAGGAGAAAATAAATATGGAACTTGCAAAAATCACATCTAAAGGTCAAATCACCATACCGTTGACCGTTCGAAAAAGCATGGGGCTCAAGGAAGGGGACAAGATCATGTTTTTTGAAGATGAAAATGGCTATAGGATTGTAAATGCGGCAATGGTAGCATTGCAAAAAGTCCAAAAAGCCTTTGAAGGTGAGGCGG
>JAUNSU010000241.1 GCA_030539035.1 Planctomycetia bacterium | reverse complement strand
TGACAAGCGGAGTCTGCTGTCCGTTGTTTGTCAGCGTGATATAAGATCGGGAAAAGTTCCGCAGCCAGCCGGGACTTGTCCTCTGCACATCATCTCCCCGCAGAGAAAACCCGGATGTTTTGCCTTTATCGGCGGAATCCGCCTTACCGGAATGACAGCTCACACAATGGCGATCCAGAATCGGTTGAATATTGTTGACAAAACTGAAGCCTTCTGTTTTAGGATTATCAACAACGCGCGGCTGGTTGACACCGAGATAATTATCGGCATTTGAAAGAAGACCCGTTCCTGCCGCGTCGGCCTTTTCCAGCCTTACGAGGAGAGGATGCGGAGCGGTTCCGGGAATCGGTTTGAGTTTTTGAACAGGTTTTTGCCCGGCAATAGCCCGCGTGTTAGCGGTTTTGACTCCGACGTCATTTTTATTCTCATGACATCCGACACAGGACAACATTTCGCCCGGCATGAGAACTGTCCAGGATCGCATTGTTTGAACCGCTCGTCCCCGGTCATCAAGTAATTGAAAGTAAACAGCGTTATTGGCCGGAACTTCGAAATAACAACTGCCATCGTCCTCTATATCCGCCTCGCCGAGCACATGTTTGACATCCCAGCTCCCATTGATTGAAATGACGGTATGAGCCGAAGAACCGTTTGGTTTTGCATATTTTGCGTACCGGGAATCCTTGGGGATTTCGGTCCTTCCTTCCCCGCCGACAAGGCAGGGGCGATATTCCAGCGCGACGACACGCAACTTTTTAATTGTTCCTTTTGGAACATGGGGGATGCCCATTCCAAGGTATATATTTTGGATGAAAAACTGGCCGAACGAATGACGATGATCGACTGTTGATTTTCGACTCGGCGGGCAAGGACGTGCCGCAACGGGAATCGCCTGTCCGCAAGATGTTGTCGGATCGAATGCCAGCAGTTCCCGATCTCCCTCGGCAGTCATAAAGTAGACACCAAAACCCGGCTCAAACGGACCCTTGCTGTTTGGTGAACCTTCCGGAAGATATCCTGTCAAATAATTCTCTTCATCGAACGGCCAGGGCGATTGATATTGAGCGCCAATTTGTCCAAACATCATTTGCTGATTCCAGGATGAAAAGCGTACGTCTCCGATTATTTTCGATTGCCATCGACCTGGTGTTCCTTCGGGCGACGATCCGGCAACATATTCTATACCGGAATCTCCTTCGGTTCCCTTTCGACGGTCAATGAGTGCAAGTTTTCCCTTATGCAGCGCGTAATGACCTGATACCAACGCAAGGACTTTTCTCGAATCCGGTACTTCTCTGCCGTGAAGAAGCGAATTGGGATATCGACTGCTGTTGCCGTAATACGCAAGTTGCGACGTTCCATCTTCATTCATGGTAAAGAGCGACTGGATTCGACCCGCTTCCCGATCATTGTATTCCCAGCGTGTAAAAAGGATACGACCGTCCGACATGACCTGAGGATAAAACGTATTAACCTGATCAAAACCGATTCTGTACATTTTACTTCCGTCCGGGCGGCAGGTGTAAAGATTCGACGTCTTGTTTTTCCAACAGGGTATAATTTGTTCACAGCGTGTGGATTGAAAAATGATATTTCCCGACGGAGTAAAACAAGGTTCCGTATCGCCGCAGGGAAGCGGCGTTCCATCCGGCAATTTCGCGGAAAAAGTAATTTGTGTTGGTTTGCGCTGATCGAGTGTCATTGAATAAAGATGAAAATCATCGTCCTTATGATTCTTTCTCATGGAAAAGACAAGCGTTTTTCCGTCAAAAGAAAGATTGGGATCGCGAATAAAACCTTCTTTTGTTTCCAGCAGAATTTCGTTGGTAATGGAACCGTTTGGATGAATCGTAAGTTGACAAAGCTGTGATCCTGGCCGGAAGTCCGGATTGGGGTCCATGTATTGCGTGTCGGTCAAATACTCTGTTCCGCCGAGCATGGTACCTGCTCCAATGACAGAATGTTT
>JAUNSU010000025.1 GCA_030539035.1 Planctomycetia bacterium | reverse complement strand
AGGCTTCGGCGCATTTGCCGCAATGATCACAAAGGGATCCTTCGAACGGGTTATCGCATTCCAGAGGAGCGTCCGTAATAATCGCAACCATTCGGACATAAGGTCCGAACTTCGGAACGATCAGATGATTGGACATTCCCGCCGATCCGAGGCCGCAGATCCGGGCCGTCTGATTGAAATCGAGAATAATGTCCGGAACCGGTTTGTCCGGCGCGATCGGTTCGGCGTGAACAAGTTCATAAGTATCTTTCACTTCCGGATTCGTCGTTTTATCTCCCTGGATCCGGAGATTGGAGATGTTCCGCTGAACACAGGCATCGTATCCTTCGTTTTCGATGATCCCGGCCATCTTGAGAAGAAAGATCTCCGCGAGATCTTCATCGATGAATTTGACGCCCATATGCGTGTAATTGTAATATTGGGTCTGATCGTTCATTGCCCGGTAAAAGGCTCGCGGTACCCGAAAAAGACAGGTGATCACGCATTTCGCGTGCGGAAGGATCAATTTGGGATCCCGTTGGGGAATGGTTCCTTCATAATGGGATATGTCTCCGATCCCGACGAGATCGGCTCCGAACTCACTGGCCTTTTCTTTTATAAGCTGTGCGTTTATCATTTTCTTTATCTCCTATCGATCCATTTTCCAGGCTTTGGCAGTTCGAAGCGGCTTTTCGAACCGATCGGCCATACAGCCTCCTTTTTTCTCCAGCATACTGACACAGGCGCGGATACATCCGCCGCATTTGGCCATATTGTATCCGACCCAGCTCGGAAAGTACTTTTCCAGGGCCGTATAGACTTTCATGATCTCCTGTTCGTTCGCCTCTCCGATTCCTTCAAGGACATTGAGATCGCCGTTTTCGTTTTCGTCCCATACTTTTTTGGGAACAAAAGGATTGTACTTCGGTCCGCCGTGTGTATAGAACGCATAGCACTTCCATTCATCGAGGACTCCCCATTCGCAGAGCTTGTCTCCGATATAAACTTTAATGCTTTCCTTGGAGCTGAGGCAGTTTCCGGGACATTCGCGGACACAGGACATACACTTTCGGCATAAGGGGGGACCGGAATAAAGGGGATCCGGTTCGACCGGCGCGTCGGTAAAGAGGAAGGCGACTCTCTGAAGCGGTCCGAACTCCGGGGTAAGGAACATCTTGCTCCATCCGATCTCGCCGAGCCCGCAGGCGACTGCCGCAAGCCGGAAATGGAACTGAAGATCCGGCGGAACCTGGCCCGGCCGCGTCTCTCGGGTAAACTGAACCGACCGGTGATGCGAGGTCTTGCTCTTTTCCTGTTCAAACGCCGCGATCTGTTCTTCGGGCGAAAGGGTATTTCCCGGCGATCCGTCCATATCGGATACACATCCGCGCGCTCCGGTATTCCGGTAAACGGCGGCTTCATATCCGTGATCTTCGATCAATCGTCCGACATGATACAATACGGCGGGAGCATAGATCTCATTGATTCCCCCATAGGCCATCGACGGATATTGATAAAATTGGGTTCCTTCTTCGATTCCACGCTGAACACCCCGCGGGATCCGAAAAACCATTCCGACCACGCGGGTCGCCTCCGGAAAGATGTACCGCGGATCCATCTCTTTCGGCGTCCCTTCGAAAAGCGACATATCCCCGATCCCGCAAAGATCGGCGCCCGCCGATAAGGCCGCGGCTTTGATCATTTCACTCGTAAGCATTTTCGATCCTCCTTTTATATGTAAAACGGTTAAGATGTTTTTTTTATTCTTTATTGAAAACGGATCCTTCGTCCAATCGGATCAGGGCCGATCGCAGAATATCCGCACAGTATCCGCACTGATCGCAGTTTTTATCGCAGGATAAAACGCGGTCCGCGTAATCATTCGGGATCCGGTCGTTCGCGAGGATCTCCGGATAGAAATGGCCCGCGTGATTCGGTTCGGTTAAATCGAGCAGATTTCCGATGTAATGCCGCTCCGCGTACGCTTTGACGACGGCGGCCGGATTGCGGTTCGTTCGCGTTGCCAGCTTGATCCCGTCGAAATAATCTTCGATCTTCGCGAGATCTTCCGGACGAATGAAGTTCGTGATCTGAAGAAAGCTCTTCCGCTTTTCCGGGTTCGCCAGATAGGAATGGCAAATTCCGTGAAATTCGTATCCGTTGTCCATTTCCGCGATCTCATGCTGATGAGCAACGAGATTATCATGAAATGTGCGGGCCGAACAGAAGTTCAGGCATCCGCTGTTCGCGAGCAGATAGAGCTTTTTATTATGATCGGAGCACCATTTTCGATTGGCCTGGATCCGGGCAAGATCCTTATTATACTCTCTTTTCAAATAGAATCCGTCGAAAAGATCCGCGAGATAATCCATTCCGACCGATGTTCCGATCTCCATATTGACGGAAGCCCGGATCTCAAGATCGGGAAAATTCTCCTTGAGAAACTTCGCGATCAGGGGCGACGCGGTCGTAATCGATCCGAGATGATACCGTTCACACAGATTCTCAACGGTGTCTCCGATCGACTGAAAGAAGATCCGTGATTGACTTCGGCGCCCATAGCAGTTTCCGTTCAAAAGGAGATTCATTCCGATCCCGGCGCGGGTATAATCGTCGAGATCCGATTCCATCCTGCACTGGGCTTCGTATCCGGCGACCATCCCGCGTCCGCTGGTAAATCCGATCCAGGGAAAATAGATCTCCGCAATCGCTTCCCGATATCGGAGTATCGTTTCCTTCAGATGTTCATCGGCTTGATATCCGACCATGAATTTCATAAAAAACCTCTTTCACAAACAATAAACTATTTGGGCTGATACCACTCTTCCCGATTGGAGATCATACTCGACAGGCTGGGAAGCATAAAGAGTCCGAGTATCGCGATCACAGCGCAGAAAAGGAATATCGATTGATAATGGCAAAAAGTAAATTTCCCATAGGTAAAGGAAAGACTCAAGATCCCGCTTCCGAGGAGAATGGAGTTCCCGACCCGTCCGCACGCGGTTCCGAGCATGTAATAGGTTTGGCTTAGAGCCGTGGTCATCGCGACATTGCCCGGCCGGGCCAGCGCAAGCGTCTCCTGGGAAACAATGCAGAGAAAGCTCGCAAACGCCGCGCCGCCCAAAAAGGTCAATCCCGCAATGCAATAAAGATGGGATGGGGTATTGCTTCCGAAGAACGCGATCACCAAGGGGACCAGAATATACAGGAGATGGGTCGCAATAAGAAGTCCGCGGATCCCCATCCATTTTTGCAGCTTTCCGTAAAAGAAGAACGCGCAGATATTTCCGGCGATACTCGCGGTCGAAATGATCTGAACAAGATCTGATCCGCATTTCAAATGATCTTTCAGGTAAAGAATCGTAAGCGGAAGAACCGGCGCGAAAGCCAAGCACATCATGCAGATATAAATGGAAAAACTGACCAGAGATCCGTTCCGAATTGAGATCGAGAATTCCTTTCGGAAATTACTCGTCTGCGCTTTATGATCGTCGAGCGGGATCTTGCTGATCGTAATGATCCTTCCGATTCCGATCAGACCGACGCAAAGGATAATGGTTTGCATAAAGCCGATCGAAGGTTCTTTTCCCATAAAGAATCCGATAAGAAAGAGCGCGGATCCTGTAAGGATGTAGTAGCTGAACCGCATGAATCCAAGGAAAGGTCCCCGTTCTTCCGGAAGAAGAATATCACCGAGGATCACGTACCACGCGGCCGTCCAAAGCGGCTTGGAAACGCAGAAAAGAAAACAGCCGAGCAGAACGATGTATTTACCCGTGTGTCCCCCCCACCAGGGGGCCGTCGCAATGAACAGATAGGATCCGACCGCGATAATACAGGCGATATAAACCCCCTTTCGCGCTCCAAGCCGGTTGACCAGAGCCGCCGCGGGAAACATGAGAAGCATGGAAACGATCCCGTTCATGCTGGTGGAAAACATCGCAAGAGTCGGACTCCCGTTCAGCAAACCGATGAACAGAATAATAATCGCGCTGCTCTCCATTACGACATCGGCAAAGCAGCCGAACCAGGTGGACGCGTAAGCGAGAATCCGAAAATTTCTTCTTTCACGCGGGGTAAATTTTTCTGCAAAGTGCATGAATCTCTCCGTAAGTTGGAACGAATACGATGGTATTCGTCGATCAGGTTAATTGAAAATGTTTTGTAATCAGTTTTTTGTACTCCGGGGAATCCGCCGGAAGAAATTCGACCGGAATTTTATGCCGGACCGGGGTAATGGATCGATCTTCGATTTGCCGGACAACGGTTCGGACGATATCTTGGATCAGCATTCGGCTGGAGGAATAAAGAACTCCAATGATCCGGGAATCATTCAAAAATGGACCGGTGCAGTTCGCGTGCAACATAATATTGGGTGCGTAATCGTTGTATTCCGAATCGAGAAGATCCTGAAGCATGGTTGTCGTTTGCCATCCGTTCGTAAAGATCGTATCCGGACGGGAAGAACAGATCTTTCGAATTTCCGAAAGACGTTCTTCTTCCCTGTAAGGGAGAATATGGGTCGCTGCGTCCAGATGGTTATGGAACGCGGATAGTTCGAACGCTCCTGTCCAGAGGGAATGCGGAAAGAAAAGACCGGCGATTGTTCCCGAAAGGGAAGAAAGCGCGGTTTCCAACACCTGATCCAGATCGACATTGACCTCGGAAAACATCGGATAATGCCGGTCTGCGGCGATAATGGGACAGGGAGGATTCTTCAAAAGACGGTTGTCGGCCGCAAGATCCGAATAGCAGATGATCCCGTCGACATCTCTTGAGATCAGGCTTTGAAGTGCTTCGTCTTCTTTTCCTTCCTGAACGAGGGCGATCAGGAGCTGATATCCGAGTTCGTGGATTTCTCGAAGGGCAAGATCGGCAAAGTAGGAATAATAAGCATTAGTCAAGTTTCCGATCAGGAGTCCGATGGTTTTACTTCGTCCTTTTTTAAGGGATCGGGCCGTAATGGAGGGGGAATAATTCAATTCGCGGATCGCGTCGTCCACTCTTTTTCGAGTTTTTTCGGACATACGCGCTTGCGGATTCTTATTGATATATTTTGAGACCAGGGTGAAGTTGACACCGGCCCGATTGGCAACATCTTTAAGGGTCGCTCTCATGAAAATTTCCCGATTTTATTTTTGCTCTATCGTTTGCGCAAACTTAATGCTCCCAATATATCGGATCGATTTCCCCTTGTCAAGGATTTTTTTCGTTTTTTCTGGAAAATTTTTTGACCTTGACGTTTTTTCTTGTTTCTAAGCGGGATTTTTGGACAGACTGATTCACCAGGAAGATTGTATCAGGAAGATGGAGAAATATTAAAAATAAGAATAAAGTTTTTTTATTAAAAGAGTCCGTTCGACGTTCGGAAAATGAAATTCAGGAGACTTTTTGTCCCGTTTTCCTTTTCTTTCCGTGCTCATTTTTAAAAACGAGGTTTGTCCGAACTTGACATTTGATCCTGTATCGTTTATGATTCCATTATTCATGAACGGATCAATCCTATTACCAGTATTATTAAGGAAGACAAGAAAGAGTATGGACTATCAATATAAAACAGAAGGAACCTGTTCGCAGATGATTCAATTTCATCTGGAGGGAAATATCGTTTCCGGAATTCGGTTTTACGGCGGATGCAATGGGAATTTGCAGGCGATTGCGCGTCTCGTGGACGGAATGTCCGTTGAAGAGATCGAATCCAAGCTCAAAGGAATCTCCTGCGGAGGCGGTCCGACCTCTTGCGGCGATCAGCTGGCCCGCGCTGTTCGATACGCTTACGATCATCCGGAGGGTATTTCTTGACTTCTTAAACCAGAGAGGAATTCTTAAAAGTTAAGAGTGGAGCTAGACGGACTTGAACCGACGACCCTCGCGTTGCAAACGCGATGCTCTCCCAGCTGAGCTATAGCCCCAAATCAAATGTTCGCATGTGAGTTCAAAGATTCTCCTTGTGAGATCTTCCTCCGTCCTCGACCTGCAAACGATTACTCCATTATACGAAAATAATTTTCCTTGTCAAGAATAGGGGCGGTAAAGATCCCGTTTTTTCGTTTTATCGAAAAAAGAAACCTCTTTTATGTTGACAAAGGGTAAATTTCAAGCTATAATGAAAATCAGTCGGATTTCTTGTCTCTCTTGTTGCAGAAAGACAAAAAACGTATTTTTGTCCAACTGCTCCTTTTCCGAAATTGGTACAATAAACAAATTTTTACGTGATGATAATGGCAATGAGAGAAAATCAATACGGATATGGTCCCTGGGAGTATCGGTATGTCTGCAAAAGCTGCGGATATGCGGTGCGATCTCCCAAGAATACCGCTCCCTGCGGAGTTTGCGGCGGCGATTTTGCAAAAGAAAAAACATCCATGCGCAAACTCTATCTGGAAGCGGAAAAGCCTCCTGTTATCGAAAAAGAAGAGGTCTTGCTCGATAAAACCTGGTTCGAAAACCTGTTGGCGCTCTTCGGAATCCATACCGCGCCCCGATATGCGATCCGGGAGATCAAAAAAGTTCCCAGCCGCCGATGGCGATGGCAAACCCACGCCGAAGTCGAAGAAGAATCCGGGATCATGAGGCATGAAGACTTTTTATAAAAGAACCCGTTTTCTGAACGATCTGATCCCCCGGTTTTTTCTCCTTTTTCTTTCTCTTGCTCCGTTTACTTTCGGACAGGGAGCGGAAAGCTGGCCCTTTTATCGAGGAAATCCCCGGGGAACAGGAGCCTTTGCCGATGCGGACTTTTCCGGATCCCCGACCCTGCTCTGGACCTGGAGAGCCAAAGATGCCGCAATCGATGCCTCTCCCATTATTGCGGAAAAGACTGTTTTTATTGCTGATTCCAACGGTATTCTCTCCGCCGTTTCTTTGGATCAGGGAAAAACACTCTGGACATTCGATTCCAAGTCGATCTTTGTTTCCCCTCCCCTTTACGCAAATGGAAAAATCTATGCCGGCGATGTTGATGGACACCTTTTTTTCCTGGACGCAAAGTCCGGAAAGATCCTTTTTACCTTCAACGCGGAAGGAACGATTAAAGGAAGTCCAAATATTCAGAACGACAGCTTGATCTTTGCCGATCAATCTGGTATACTGTACGCTGTTGATTGCGTAAAGGGATTTGTAAAGTGGAAGTACCGTTGTGAAGACCAGATCCAGTCGAGTCCCGTTTTTTCAGATCAGAATGTTTTTATCGCCGGTTGCGATGGTTTTTTGCACGTTATCGATTTCCGTTCGGGAAAATTGGTCCGAAAAATATCACTGGGGGCTCCTACCGGATCCACTCCGGTGATCCATGGAGATTTTGCCTGGTTCGGAACTGAAGGAAGCGAATTTCTTGCGATCAACTGGAAGAAGGGAACGATCGTTTGGCGCTTTGCGGCCAAGCAATCGATTCGCACGCCCGCCGCTTTTGCGAACGGACTCCTTTTTTTCGGTTCCCAGGGACGTACTTTATATGCTCTGGACGCAAAAACCGGGAAAGAGATCTGGTCCCGAAAAACGCGAAGCCGGTTCGATGCCGGATTGATCGCATCGGACAAGGTTGTTTTCGCGGTTTCATGGAATGGGATCCTTTACGCCCTGGACGCAAAGTCGGGAGAGATCCTTTCCGAAAACGAGTTGGATGGTAAAGTGTCCGCATCTCCCGCCGTGGTGAAAGGACGTTTGCTGGTCGGAACCGATCAGGGAACCCTTTCCTGTTTCGGAGATCAAAAAAAAGAGTAATATTTATTTTGGAGAGAATTATGAATTGGAAAAAATCGATGTCGATCCTGGTTTATTTTGTTCTTCTCTGCGGGGGTGCCGCCGCGCAGGAGAATCAAAAGTACAAAAGTGATCTGAAAAAAATCGATAATACAAAAGTCTTGGTCGCTCTCGACGGGTCCTTTTTCGCCGAATATCGAACAAATTGTAATGGAACTCCGATCGTTTGGCCGATCTGTTCAAATGACGGGCTTTTAATGACCCGGGGATATCCGATGATTGATGAGGAAGATCCCGCCAAAATCGAATGCCCTGAATTTAAAAATATTATCGAAAACGCAAAAATTGATCGAATTTCCGAAGCACTTGATCATCCTCATCATCGTTCTTTATGGTTCAACCATGGAAATGTGAACGGATGTGATTTCTGGACCCGGGACAAGCAGGCCAGTATTGTTCACGAGGATTTTCTTGCGTTGAAAAGCTGCGGAAAGTACGCGCTGATCAAAACAAAAAACAAATGGGTAGACGAAAAAACGAATAAAGTCCTTTGCCGGGACGTCCGGACCCTTGTTTTCGGTGTTTTAAAAGAAGATAATCGGACGGTTCGATACATTGATTTTGATATTGTGATCACGGCTTCGGAAGACAATGTTGCGTTCAACGATACCAAAGAAGGATCTTTTGGAGTTCGGGTTCCCGGCACTATGGATGTCGATATTATGAAGAGAAGCAAAAAAATCGGAAACCGGAATGAGAATTGGGGAGGAAAGATCCTCAACAGCAACGGAGAACAAGACGGCGCTGCATGGGCCAAGCGTGCGGATTGGGTCGATTATTCCGGTCCGATCCCGACCCGTCTGAATGATGCGCAGTTGGCCGAATTTGCGAAAAAAGAGAACAAACAGGATCTCAAGCTTGCTTCCGGCGGTATTACGATAATGAATCATTCAGACAGTTTTCGCTATCCGACCTGGTGGCATGTTCGAACTTACGGGCTTTACGCGGCCAACCCGTTCGGACAGCATGATTTTGAGCCGGGAACAGGCGATGGATCGAAAGTCCTGAAAAAGGGGGAAAAGATCCATTTCAGATATCGGGTCCTTTTCCATGATGGAGAGCTGGATTCCAAAACGATTGACCGCCTTTACAAGGAATACACAAAATAGTATTAACGATCCGTTTTACAGGAAAAACGATTTCTGATTCGGAGATATCCGAAGGGAAAATTTCAAACCGTTCACAACTTTAAAGACACGCATTCATGATTCAGGAACGACACGAAGGAACTTGGCCCGCTGGTACCCGTCTGATGGGGGGGATCTATGAGGTCGTCCCTTTGCGTGAAGGAACACTTTACGCGGAAGGGGGCGTCGGAGTGGTTCAGCGTGTTCATCACCGCGAATGGGCGATCGATCTTGCCGTGAAAAGTCCGAAGCCGGGAACCATTCGAACTGAACTCGGAAAAAAGAATTTTGAACGTGAATGCCAAACCTGGATCGAACTGAGTCTTCATCCGAACATTGTGAACTGCTATCTTGTTCGGCGAATTGACGATATTCCGCGCTTGTTTGCCGAGCTGGTTCCGGACGGATCTTTGCGGGACTGGATCATTGACGGCCGTTTGTATCAGGGGGGCAAGGAGAAAGCTCTGGCCCGTATCCTTGATATCGGGATCCAATTCGCCTGGGGATTGGATCACGCGCATGAGCAGAACCTTCTTCATTTGGATGTAAAGCCCGGAAATGTGATGATGGCCGGCGATGTTGCCAAGGTAACCGACTTTGGACTTGCCCGGGTTATTGGAATGGACAACCGAATGGAAGGGGATACCGAACTTTGTGAAGGGATGACCCCCTCCTTCTGTTCTCCGGAACAGTACGATTCTTTTGCCCAATATCAGAAACATCTGGTCAACGGAACATTATCGGCTCAAAATAAAAAGCAGGAATCTTCCGCGAGTACGAGTTCTTCCTCTTCTGGAGTTTCCGCGAACCCGGATTCTGCGGGGAAGTCGGATTCTTCCCCGGATTTCGCTGCGGATCCGGACGGGGAAGGAAGCTCGGACATTGTCGAACTGGTTCCCAATCCGGTCGATGGAACCTTGACACCGATCACACGCAAGTCGGATATTTGGAGCTGGGCGATTTCTTTTTTGGCGATGTTCAACGGGGGATCTCCCTGCAAAAAAGGAGGACAGACGGCGGATCGGGTTTTCGAAGCCTTTCTGAAAAAGGAATCTTCGGAACAGTATCCTGATTTTCCTCTCGTTTTGGTCGATATTATCCGCCAATGTTTTCGCCGGGATCCGAACGAGCGGCCGGAAACGATGTCCGAGGTTGCGGAGCATTTGATCCGGGCTTATGAGTCCTGTACGGGCAACGCCTATTTTCGGCGGCAGCCGAAGATCACGGTTCGCACGCCGGAGTATTTAAGCAATCGGGCCGCGTCCATGCTCGACTTGGACAATCCGGAGGGAGCGTTGAAGTACTTCGATGAAGCCCTGAAAATGAATTCCTGGCATCCGCAGATTCTCTTTAATCGTGTGCTTACTTTATGGCGGATGGGAAAGATTTCCGACGTCGACGGTCTTTTGCAGCTGGAGGATCTTCTTCGGACAAAGCCGGACGATATAAACTCCTACTACGCTCTTGCGCTTTTTCAGAGGGAACGGGGACAGATCAAGGCCGCGCACAAGCTCTTTTCACAGGCTTTTGACCGCGATCCCAAACGGGATGATATTGCCAACGCGCTTCGTCTTTCCGTGCGGGAACTTAAACAAACCGTTCATTCGGTTGCGCAATTTCACATTGCAAACGAGGATCCGGACGAAAAGTGCGATTCCATTTTCATAGACGACCGGAATGAATACATTCTTTTCCCCGAGGAAAAGGATAGAATGGAACTGGTGGAATTGGCTTCGGGAGAACACCGGATCAAATTCCGAAAAGGGGATCCGAATCCGAATTTTCCCGGCGCGCAGGCCTATTACGATGTCGAATATCGCTGGGAATTGATCTGGAACGAAAACGACGAGATCATTGCGACGAACCGGCAGTTGAAAGACGCGTACAGCAGAAGCCAGCATTTCAAAAAAATTGCCTGGGGACGCGGACGAAATGCCTGCGATGAAGCCATGTCGATCCGGGCTTTTGCGCGAAAACAGTACATTGATCTTTTTGATCTGAAAAAAGGGGTTGCGCTTCGATCTTTGATCGGACATGAACTCAAAGTGGATGCCCTCTCTTTTTCACCTAATGGAAAATGGCTGGTATCCGCTGCGCAGGATGGATCTTTGCGTCTTTGGGAGGCGGCTTCCTGCCGCTGTCTTCGAACACTTCGGGACACGAGATCCGGAGCTTCCAGCCATACGCGGGCCGTTCAGGGGGTCTGGATCGATAAAAAAAGCCGATACGTCTTCTTCCTGGAATCCGGCGGAAATCTTTCCTATTGGAATGTCGATTTGATCTGTAATCACGCGGATCGGATCCATGCTCCTCTGCTCATGTGCAATATTATCAGCTCGGAACAGATGGAGATCCGGCAGACGGAAATGAAGGCCTTATTTGATAATGCCGTTCAGGAATGGAAGGCGGGTAATTTCACCGCTTCCCTCGATTCTTATCAAAAAGCAAAGCAATTTTCGGAATGGACCGCTTTTCGGACAACGGAGAGCGCCCAAAAATGGACCGCGCACCTTTTGCGCAACGCGGCCCGTTCTGATTTGCAGGAAGCCCTTTCCCAGGGAACTTACCATTGCCATTCCAAAATGATCACTTCGCTTGTGATGACCCTGAACGAAAAATATACGATCACCGCTGGGGAAGACCGCGTGATCCGTGTTTGGGATTTTCTGAAAATATCCAATGAAGGAACAAGCGCGGGCGAATCTTCCGTTTCGAATACAGGACCCCGGGGACAGCATCAAAAATTTCTCTCCAGGGAACTCATCGGACATACCGACTGGATTCGATCGGTTGATCTTACCGTCGATGGCCGATTTGCCGTTTCCGGAAGTTGGGATCAATCTGTCCGGATCTGGGATGTTCAAAAAGGAGTCGAATTAAAAAGATTTCCTGAAAAAATCCGAAATATTACCAAAGTTTGCTTTGCACCGGACGGGCGGACCGTCGCCATCGGATCCTCGTCGGGCGAAATCTTTCTGAAAGATGCCGGAGAGAATGTAAGCCTCGCGCAATGGAAGGCGCACGATTCCGATGTTCTTGCCCTCCATTGCAGCCGGGACGGCCGGTATCTGATCTCATCCGGAGCCGATAAAGCGATTCGGATCTGGAAAATGTCTTCGAAAAAACTGATCCGGGAATTGAATGCCAATTCGGCCATTATGGACGCGGTTTTTTCCAACGATCTTCATTACGTTTACGCAGGATCAAAAGACGGAGAACTCTTGACCTACGATCTTCTTCTGGATCGGAAGACTCCTGTCCGAATTCAGCAGGGACACATCTCTTCGATCACCTCTCTCGGTCTTTTTACAGACGGCGACCGTCTGGTTTCCGGGAGTAAAGATAATTCCGTTCTCGTCTGGAATCTTCGGGACAACCGGCAGGATCATCGGTTTGAGGGAAATTACGGGGCGATCAGTGCGGTTAGCCTGAATTACAATGCGACCCGACTGCTCGCAACCACGGAAGACGGCTTCATCCGGCAATGGGGACTCTTCTGGAATTTCGAATATCCCGGCTTTCAGCGGAGTGAAGAAGAACTCGATCGTATGCTTCGTATTGTGATCGGATATTATCTTTTCATCAGAAGAATCCCGATGGATTATACGCCGTTCCGATATTACGGAGATCGCGCTGTTGATGAATTGCCCGGAATGGACGGAAAACCTCTTAATCTGGATCCGAAAACAATTCAACGTATTCAGATCGAAATGGAATATCGGGGATTCGGCAATTTGAATCACAAAATGATCAATGAGAAAATCATCGAATATTGCAATGCCTGGCCCGGCTTTATTATGATTGATGAAGGCAAATAATCGGATCATGGAAAACAAACGCGTTTTCGGCTTTTTGATCCTTCTGATCCTTATCGCCCTGATGTTGCTTTCCGCGATTCCTTTGGTGCGAATGCGTCAAAATGCCCGTTTGGATCAGTGTGAAGCGCGTCTTCAGATACTTGCCCGTGCAATGATGAATTACCGCGATTTGTATTCCGCCTGGCCGCCGGTTTATACAACGGATAAAAACGGCAAGCCGCTCCATAGTTGGCGTGCACTTCTTCTCCCTTTTTTGGGAGAAATGGATCTTTACGAAAAAATCGATTTCAATGAGCCCTGGGACAGCGAAAAGAATTCGCTTCTTTACGAAAGGACGATGATCCCGTTCTGCTGCCCCTGCGAGAAAAATCCGGAGAAAGGATTCTGTTCCTATTCTGTCGTGATGGGAGATAATACGCTGTTTCCGTCCCCTTCCGCGAATTCCCGGAATGCAGGTTCAGAGAAAAAAGGAATGTCCGATCTGATCCTGATCGTCGAGCGGCCGGATCCTGTTCTCTGGATGGATCCTTCCCGCGAATTGACATTGGACGAGATCCGGTCTTCTTCCGCCTTTCCGATTGGAAGCCGGAATCATTCCGGCGCGCTTGCTGTTTTCGCCGACGGATCAGTTCGCCGAATCTCGCCAAAAATCGACCGGAACCTTCTTTTGGAATTCTTTCAGATCAGCTCCTCTTTCTCAAATTGTGAACGACAGAATGGAGATCCGAATTAAGGATTGAATGTGAGCTTGTCCGGCGGACAGGGTGCAGTGATGTATTGCAGATATCCCATGTACTTTAATGGAAAGGACAAAGGATTTCCGTAAAGATCAGCGGCCTGCGCGCCCGGATTGGAACAGTGAACCGTTCCTCTTCCCGTTTTTTTCCCGGTGATCACGGCGAAAGAGGATCCGTTGCTTTTTTCAAATACGGCGGCATACACCTCGGGACTCAATTTTCTGTACTCGATAAACCGGCTTCCCTCCGTATTTTGTGCGAAAGCGGAAAGCGCGGCGAGCGAGGGATGCGGATATCCGTCTCCGGCAAGAAGGAGCTGGAAAGAGCAACGGGTCAAATTTCTGTGTCCGTGTGTTGTATAAAGAAAAACCCTCTTAACGCCGGATACATGATAAGCGAGAAGGAACCGGACAATTCGATCTCCGGCATCATGATAATTTTCCGTATTTTTCCAGGGAAGAACATACTTATAGATTCCGTAGAGCGGCTTTCCTTTATTGGATCCTGTGGTCAAGGAACTCCCTTCGGACATGATAATATTCTTTCCGATGGATCCGTATTTTTTGACAATGGGAGCGAATGTTTGATCGAGTCCCTTTTTCATTCCGTCGCCGGGGAATCCGAAATAGCGGGGCGCGTATTGATGATAATCGATTTCATCACAGTATTCGAACCCGCCTGCCTCGACGATCTGCGCGGTGAATCGATCCGCGGAAGACGTTGTTCCAAATCCGCTGATCCGAACGGAAGGATCCGCCCTCTTTGCGCCCTTATAAGCGGCTTTGAGAACTTTTGCATAAGCCGCGCCCTGATTGTCGAAGCAGATGTATTCATCATGAGCGGGATCATATCCTTTATGGAAGAACGATCCCCAGGGCTCATTCCAAAGACACCAATCCTGAATCATTCCTTTATAGTGCTTGACCATTTGATAAGCGTAATTTTCGAAATCGGGAAGATGATCGTCGGTGGGAGCGCAAAATCGGATGAAGTATGAGGAGGGAGTTTTCGGCCCTCCTTTTCCGTAGTAATTTGCCCAGACCGGTGATCCCCCCAACTGTCCATAGATCATCAGATCGTGATTTCTGTAGTTTTTCAGTTCGGGATCGAAAAATTTCCATGTTCCCTTTTCCGGTTCGATACTCGACCAGAGCGAATATTGACCTCCTGCATCATGGAGCCGGACCCAGTTGAGTCCGCCTGCTTTCAGGGCTTTGAGAATATTGGAGATTGGTTCCGCGTGGACTCCGAAAAACGAATCCGGCGCGTCTTTCCCCCAAAAAACCGGACGATTCAATCGAGTGATTACGTATTCCGCGACCGGAGAGATCTCTTTCCCGTTTTTCATCGCTTGAACATTGATTCGAAATTGTCCGAATGGTGTTTGCGGAAAGACCCCGTAATCGATCTCGCCGTCGGAAGAGTCGGGAACAAGAGAGATTTCATGCGTTTCATTTCGAATGTTGGTGATGGATACGGCAAGAGTAATTCCCTCCCATTCTCCAAGAATTCGATATCGTATTTTCGACGGCTCATCCTGAAATTGAATACGGGCCTCGGAAGCATCGGACGCCGAAAGTCCAAGTGCGATCTCCGCGGATCCGGCCCGGCAGTACTTATTTTCTCCTTCTTCGGCTATTCTAATCCCGTCCATAAGGAAATTTTACGAAGAGGAAAAATCCAGAAAAGCGCCCGCCTCCCCTTGCGGAATACGGATCGGAAAATCAAAACGCCGCCAGTTACCGGCCGGATTGAACATTTTTCCGTTGCATGCGATCGGCGCGGATCCTTTGCAAGAAAAAGAAACCGTGTATGTCTTGTTCGGATCGGGAACCTGAAATGGCGCGGAAAAAATTTGCGGCGTTTCAATTTCACCGAAGTCCGGTTTTACAAGGATCGCGTTTTGTCCGGAGGGTCCGGACCGGTCGTCCGAAAGAACCGCGCTTCCCCGGCGGCAGTTCCATCCGGCGGGAACACCGAAAGGAAAGCAGCTCGCGTTTATGTAATTGCGCCATTTCGGATCCGGGCGATTCACGATCATCGCGTTTTTCTTCGACATTCCCCGTTCCTGGGCAAGATACGATTCACGATCCGTTTCAATAATCGAAAATTCCTGAAGATCGAATGTTCCGCTGCCCGAAAACGCGAAAAAAAGCGAATATTTATTCGATGCCGGTTTGCGGAACTGAAGAAAAACCGATTCCGTTTGCCATTCATCCGAGAATTCCAGAGAAAGAGCGGGTCCGATACTCGCATAAGGAACCGGATTTTCCCGCAGATAAAGAGCGAATCCCCCGTCCGATCGATTTCGGACCGTTGCCGTCAGCCGGTAATACTTGCTCGGCTCCAGTTCTGGAACACGAACAGTGAGCTGGGGACTTCCTCCGAAGATTCGGTCTGCTGTGAATCGGAAAAAGGTTTTTCCCTCTTCCTTTAGCCGTTCGCTTTTCAGGGACGAGGTTTGCCAGCCGAGAAAATTTTGAGAAACACCTTCGGGAAGCGGTCCATGAAGACTTCCCCCTTTGATCTCAAGATTGTTGTCCGGTCCGGCCTTGTCGAAAGAGTATTTCCAGACCGTTCGTTCTTCCGCATAAAGGAACGCCGAAAAAGAGACAAAAAACAGAATTATCAGAAATCGAAAAAATTTCGCGAATGTTCTTTTCATTTTTTCCTCATTAAAGGTTTGCATTAACGGATCTGTTCCGGGAGACCGATTTCTCATTTCGGTTGAAAAACGGGGAAATCGTGCTTTTATCGATTATATCTCGTTCATTTCAGGGGACTCCTGCCGGTAAAGGCGAAATTTTATCCGAATTCGTCCTCGTTTTAAAAAGTTTTCAGACACATCAGGAGCAGATTATACCGGAAAAAGGTCCCGTTTACAAGCAGATATTCCTGAAAGAATCCTTCTTTTTTCTTTAAGGAACCCCGGAATTCAAGGATTTGCTCTTTTCTGGAATTTGCCGGGGAATCAGAAAATACGGAACAGAAAATTCTTCGGTAAATCAATAAAATTCCGTGTTTTTTTCTGAGGCGGAAGATGTTCCCCCGCCTTTTCAAATCGGGAATTTAGACTATAATAGTTAATAGTGAACAACTATTTTTTTATGGAGATCTTCCATGAAAAAAAGAAGGGAAAAACGATAAAATCAAGCAAAATCGATCCTTGGGCTGTTGCCGGGAACGATCTTTATATCTTGCAAAAATCAAGGAGTTGGGAAGTGAAAAGATTTTTCTTTTTTTGTATCGGAATCGGACTTTTAGCTGCGGGGATTTTTTACTGCTATTATAAATCCGGATCCGATGATGCATCACGCCATGTCGAAGGAACTATTTCCGCGCAGGAAAAGAAACCTTCTGATCCTCCCGCCGCGGAAGAATCCCAAAATACCGATCCGGTTGTTCTGGTGGAAAAAGTCGTTCAGAAGCCGGAAGTGATCCGGAGAAAATACATCGGATCTTTTGAGCCGATTCAAAAAGTGGTCGTTGTCGCCCGAATCTCGGGGAATATCGAAAAACAGATGTTCCAGGAAGGAAATTTCGTCAAAAAAGACGACATTCTTTTTGAGATCGAAAAGATCCGATATGAAGCGGCTTTGAGCGCGGCAATCGCAAGGGTCGCAAGCTGCGAGGCGCAAATCGCAACGGTCGACGCCAAAGAAAAGCAGACTCAGGCCCGATTGACCTACGCAAAAAACAATTACGACCGGAATGCGACCCTTTACGAGCAGGGGGGGAATCTCGTTACTAAAGACACGGTTGAAAATATCAAGAGCGTTCTCGATGCGCAAACCGCAGAAATGGCCGCCGTAAGCGCGGAAAAATTGGCCGCTCAAGCCGGATTGGATGCCGCAAAGGCCGAACTGAAGCTCGCACGGGACGATATGGGACATACCACGATCCGCGCAATGATCTCCGGCCGTATCGGACGAGTGAACTACACCGTCGGAAATTACATCACCCCGCAGAGCGGCCCCCTTGCGACCGTTGTTCAGCTTGATCCCATTTATCTCCGCTTTTCCGTCTCTGAAAAAGACTTTACCACCCTTTTCGGAAACGTGGATAATCTTAAAAAGAGTTCGAACATTCTGATCGAACTTGCCGGCGGAGAGATCTATAAAGAAAAGGGAGAAATCGCCTTTATCGATAATCAGATGGCCGCGTCAACCAACACCATTTACATCTGGGCATCCTTCCGCAACAGTAAGGAATTTTTGAATCCCGGCGGCGTTGCAACCGTTTATCTTGATAAAAAGGAAGATAAAATGCTTCCCGCCGTTAAAGAATCCGCTCTGCTGTTCGATGGGCGCCATCATTCCATTTACGTCGTCGGTCCCGATAATGTTGTGGAAAAGCGGCAAGTGGAACCGATCTCTTCTGATGGAGAATATCAGACCCTCGCAGGCGGCCTGAAAGAAGGAGAAGTCGTTGTGATCGACGGAACGCACAAGATCCGCATGATCCCCGGTCCGGATGGAGTAATCCCTCCGTTTAAGGTCAATCCCTCTTACACTCCGACATTAAGCCCGGAAACAAACCGTTCGATCGACGGAGGAAAGAAGTAATATGATTTCCAGATTCTTTATTACCCGTCCAAAATTCGCGATCGTGATCAGCGTACTCATGCTCCTGATCGGAGCGATCTGCATCCCTTTGATGCCGATTTCCGAATATCCGGAAATTACCCCTGTTCAGGTCCGTGTTCGAACGACTTACACCGGCGCAAGCGCTGAAGTAATCGCCAATACGGTTGCTTCCCCGATTGAACAGCAGGTCAACGGCGTTGAAAACGTCTTGTATTATCAATCGACTTCCGACAACTACGGGAACTATCAGCTCGATATTACCTTCCGATATGGAGTCGATGCCGATATTGCCCAGGTCAACGTTCAGAACGCGGTCAAGCTGGCCGAACCGGTTCTTCCGCAGGAGGTTAAGCTGTTCGGAATCACGACCCGAAAGCAGTCCCCCGATATTCTTTGCATGATTGCCTACGAAACCGATCCCCAAAAGACGGATATGTCCCTTCTGGAACTCTATAATCTGGTCAAAACCGACGTGAAAGACGTTGTTGCCCGAACGGAAGGGGTCAGCCAGGTCCAGGTCTTCGGAACCCGGGACTACAGTATGCGCGTTTGGCTTGATTCCCTTCGAATGTCCGCGATTGGGATCTCTTCGCAGGAGGTCTCCGCGGCGATTCAAAGCCAAAATCTTCAGGCGGCCGCCGGATCGGTCGGCGATGAGGGAAGCAGTAATTATCTTCAGTTCAAGATCAACGTTCAAGGGCGGTTGAAAACAGCCGAAGAGTTCGAAAATATCATAATTCGATCCGATGGAAAAGGGAATGTTGTCAAGCTGCGCGATATTGCCCGAGTTGAACTTGGCGCGGAAAACTACGGCGGTTTGAGCCATTCCAACGGACGGGAATGCGTCTGCTTCGCGGCGTTCCGAACCGATGGCGCCAATGCCCTGAAAACCATTCAGAACATCGTTTCCGAACTGGACCGGATCCAGGTTCAGCTCCCCGACGGTGTTCATTATAAAGTGGAATACAATCCTTCGGACTTCATCATCATTTCCATGCGGGAAATTGTGAGCACTTTGATCGAAGCCCTGATCCTTGTTGTCGGCGTTACCTATCTCTTTCTTCAGAATTGGCGGGCGACCATCATCCCGGCGATCGCGATTCCGGTTTCCATGGTGGGAGCCTTTCCTTTCCTGCTTGCAATGGGATTCACGATCAATGTCCTTACCATGTTCGGCCTGATCCTCGTGATCGGATCCCTGGTAGACGACGCGATTATCGTGGTGGAGAACGTGATGACTCATCTGGAAAATGGGGAGTCGATCATGGATGCGACCGTGAAGGGAATGTCCCAGATCACCGGACCGATTATCGCGACGACATTGGTTACCGTCGCCATTTATGTCCCGATCTGCTTCTACGGCGGGATGGTTGGTAATATTTATACGCAATTCGCGGTTACCATGTGCATTGCGCTGGTCCTTTCCGGAGTGAACGCGTTGACTTTATCTCCCGCCCTTTGCGTACTTTTGCTCCGTCCGTCGAAAAACAAGCACAAATGGATCTTTGCCCCGTTTAATTACGGGCTCGACAAATTCCGAAGCGGCTTTCTCAGCTTGAGCGGAATCCTTGTTCGAAGAGTCGGATTGACCTTGATCCTCTTCGGGGTTATCTTGTACTTGAATTATTTCTTCTATGGGAAAACGCCGGGCGCGTTTCTTCCGGATGAGGACCGCGGAGCGATTCTTTGCCATGTGGAGCTTCCGCCGGGAGCAACGCAGTATCGAACGGAAAACGTTCTCGGTGAATTCAGCCGAAGAGCCCAGGAGATCAAAGGAGTTTACAGTGTTCTTGCGATTAACGGCTTCAGCTTTATTGGCGGATCCGGTGAAAACTACGCTTGTGCTATTGTAAAGCTCGATTATTGGGATCAGCGAAAGGATCCCGGAACCGATCTGAAATCGATTCAGCAAAAACTGATCGAGATCGGATCCCAGATTCCGGAAGCGATCTTCTTCCCCTTTGTTCCTCCCGCGATTCAGGGACTTGGAATTACCGGCGGCGCGTCCTTTAATCTTTGCGCGTCCGGCGATGTCTCTCCGGTTGATCTGTCGAATCAGACCAAAATCTTCATGGGAGCATTGAACCGGCTCCCGGAAACGAATCAGTGCTTCAGTTCCTATAATGCGGATACACCGCAGCTGAAATTGAATATCAATCGGGACAAGGCGGAAATGCTCGGAATTCCCGTCTCCACCCTTTTTAATACCCTTCAGTCGAAGCTCGCGTCCTTCTATGTGAACGACTTCAATATGCTCGGATATACATTCAAAGTAAAAATTCAGTCGAGTGCGAATGATCGGGGATTGATGGAAGATATCAATAATCTGAACATTCCGAATCAGACGGGAAAGATGGTTCCCTTTAGTTCCGTTGGGAATGTTGTTTATACTCTTGGTCCGCAAAAAATCGTCCGGTTCAATCAGCAGATGGCGGCCGACTACAGCGGGATCTCCAAGGAAGGGATCAGTTCCGGCGACTACATGAACGCGATTCAGCAATGTGGGAATAATGTCCTTCCCCGAAATTTCCACGTGGAATGGACCGGGATGAGCTATCAGGAACAGAAGAATCAGGGACGAATCGTCTATCTGCTCATTCTCTCCCTGATCTGCGGATACTTGTTCCTCGTTGCCCAATATGAATCCTGGACAATTCCGGTCCCTGTAATGCTGTCGGTATCCATTGCGACCCTGGGCGCTCTTTTGGGCTTGGCTGTTTGGAAGCTCCCTCTCAGTATTTACTCTCAATTAGGACTCGTAATGCTGATCGGATTGGCAAGTAAAAACGCAATTCTTATGGTCGAATTCGCGAAAGAACTTCGGGAATCCGGCCTTGGGGTCGATGAAGCCGCGCTGAAAGCCGCCGCAATGCGGTTCCGCGCGGTTTTAATGACCGCATGGTCCTTCATTCTCGGGGTACTTCCCCTTGTAATTGCGTCCGGAGCTGGCGCGGGAAGCCGAAAGGCGATTGGCGTTACCACGTTCTCCGGAATGCTCCTCGCGACCGTTGTCGGAATCGCTTTTATCCCCCCGCTCTATTCGATTTGCCAAAAGACCCGGGAATTTTTCCAGCGCATGCGAAAGAAGAAAGAGACCGCGGTTCCGGAGTCGGAAAATTCCGCTCCCAATGCAGAAAACACGGCGCCTGTAAATACAGATCAGTGATCTTTCTTTTTGAAAGAGATCCTGTTTAATGCAAATCCCCCGCTGAAGATCCTGATTTCTTCGACGGGGGATCGTTTTTTTCGATTGGAGCCGGGCTTCTACAGATATTTGCGGAATCCTTTGACCGTTGTATCATATCCGACTTTTGCATAGAGTTCGTGCGCGATCGTTCTTTTTGCGGCGGAAACAAGCAAAAGATCGCTGCAATTGTATTCTCTTGCGATTTCTTCTGCCTTTTCCAGTAATGCCCGGCCGACTCCATGCTGTCGAAATGTCGATTTTACAATAAAATACTCAACGATCATAAACGGGCGGCAATGGAAGGCGACCGAACGGGACGCGGAACACTGAACGGTTCCCACAACTTCATTTTCCCGACAGGCGACCAGAAGACGATTGCAATAATCATTTTGAATTTTTTCCAGATTCTTTTCCATTTCCGCGAGATCGCTTCGCGTTTCAATCAGATCTTCATAGAGATCATTGATCTGAGGGAGATCTTCCCGGCGCGCCAAACGAATCGTAAATTCATTTTCAGGCTGTTTGCTGTTTGTTTTCATTTTCAGTTTGATCTTTCTTTTTGATTTGTTCATGATCGAATTTTTGATTCTTAACCATTTTAAAATAATCTTTTGTTTCCCGAACAACGACTCCCGACAAAACGATCAGTGCCGCAAGGTTGGGAAAGGCCATAAGACCGTTAAAGACATCCGCGCTGTTCCAAATAATCTGGAGCGGAAGCCAAGGTGCGGCAAAAATGGCGAGGATATAAAAAATCCGATAGAAAAAGAGCGGTCTGCGTGATCCGCCCGCAAGATAATCCAGACATCGTTCCCCGTAATAGCTCCAGCCAAGGCAAGTTGTAAACGCGAAGAAGAAAAGACAGATCATAAGGGTCCCGGAAACAAATGTTGAAGGTAAAAAGGGCAAGCCTTTTTCAAACGCGTCCGAGGTAACGAAAATCCCGTCCAGATTTCTGTTCCATGAAGACATGATCACAATGGAGATCCCGGTCATCGTGCAAACGATGATTGTATCAATGAAGGTTCCGGTCATCGATACCAAACCTTGGCGGACAGGATACCGTGTTTGCGCCGCGGCGGCAATGATCGGAGCGGTTCCGAGTCCGGATTCGTTCGAAAAGATCCCCCGGGCTATTCCCTTTTGCATCGCCGCGAGAATGCTTCCCGTGATCCCGCCTGTAATCGCCGAAGGATTGAACGCACCATAGACAATTTGATAAACCGCATGGGGGATCCGTTGATAGTTCGTGATTAAAAGCAGGGAACAAAGTCCGACATAAACGAGGATCATTGCCGGTGCGAGGATCTTGGAAACGTTGGCAATTCTTCGCAAACCGCCAAAAATAATGATCGCCGCAAAAAAAGTAACGGCAAGCCCCGCAATCGCGGCCGCTTGGGAAGCCCGAAATGGCCCGAATTGAAGAATATGATCCGGGCCGCCGCCGAAAAAGTTTTCAACACTCGATGTAATACTGTTGATCTGAGCAAAGGTTCCCGTTCCGAGAAGTGCGCTCATCGCGCCGAAAAACGCGAACAGGGAAGCCAATGGAATCCATTTCTTTCCCATCCCTTTTTCTATGTAGTAGAAAGGACCGCCCAAAATCGTCCCGTCCGGACGGATCTCGCGATATTTAACCGCTAAAACCCCCTCCGCGAATTTTGTTCCCATTCCGAAAAAAGCGGCGACCCACATCCAAAAAAGTGCGCCCGGCCCTCCGGCAACAATCGCTGTTGCAACGCCTACAATGTTTCCTGTCCCCACCGTTGCCGACAAAGCAGTGCAGAGCGCCGCAAAACTGGAGACTTCTCCTTTATCTGTCTTTTCATTCCGAAGCATATAATAAAGGGCGCGCGGAAGCCGGAAAATCTGAAGAAATGTCAATCGGAAAGTAAAAAGTATTCCGACAAACAGAACGAGAAAAATGAGCGGAAATCCCCAAACAAAGGTGTTAATGTTAATGATAATCTGATTGATTTGGTCTGTTGACATACTCTTGTGTTCTTTTTTCTGCGGTTAAGGGGAGAGGGAAAAATAAAATGGGACGATGGTAATAGGAATGAATCGTCCTTTTTGTCTGCGGATCGCTCGCATGATCTTCTTTTTTCTCCGCTCTCCTTTTCAGATCTGCGGAAAATGAATTTCGTTCTTCCTATTCTAATGCAATAAGGACAATTTTACAAGAAAGGGGGCTAAAATTTTTCTCCTTTCATTAGTGAAAGCGGAAAATTCGGAATCTTTCTTTGATCCTGTTTACGAATTGAAATGATCCCGTACTTGTTTTTTTGGATTCCCTTTGGTATAATCGGAGGATGGGAAAAAGAAATGGAATATGTATTCCGTTTATCGAGTGAACTGTTTTTGAACCAAAGATTTTGTAAATCTGCCCCCTTCCCCTTTACTTTAATGAAAGTTGAACAATCTCCGGGATCATAAAATTGAAATACCGCCTTATGTTTTTCCTGCTTTTCTCTCTTTTTGCGCAATACACTTTGGCGGCGGATCCGCTCTGGAAAACCCCCTCCATCGATTTTTTTCGACAAGTTCCTTCCTCAATGCGCTTTGTACTTCCGAAGAGCGAAAAGAAGGTCTTTTTAACAGTTCGTGCGATTCCGCAAACGGCAAGTTCAGATATTCACGCATCCATTGATCAGGACGCGATGCTGATCCGGGCGCTGCCGAAAGATTCATCGGACTTCCGGCTGGTTCAGTTTTTGGAATACGGACCGGATTCTGCACTTATCTCCGATGGTCAATTTACCGCTTATACGACGATACAGGGCCCCCGCGGTGCCCGCGCTCGTTTCTATTTTGAAGGAACCAGCGCGGACGGCAAACATTTTTTCAGGGAACAGGATGTTTCTTTCAGCGGTTTAAAACAGATCATTCCCTTTACCCAGATCATTCCGAAAGGGTTGAAAGATATTCATCTGCGATTCGATTTGTTTACAAAAGGAGAATATCGCTATTTCGGAACCCGAATTCTCAAGGAATCGGATGAGGAAGAAACCCGGACCGCTCCGCCCCGGCTTCTGTTCTATCTTCCTTTCGATCAAAATTCCGTTCCCGCAATCGCCCTTGGAGATTCGACTCCGATTAAGGATAATAATGTCAAATACGGACCCGGCCTTTTGGGAAAAGCCGCCTTCTTCTCCAAAGAGGAAAAAAGTATTCTGGAATACTCCTTGAAGAACAATCTTCTTCCGGAACAGGGAACCATTTCCGTATGGATCAAGCCGAATTGGATCCGCTCTTCAAACGGTGATTATCTTCCGGATAAAAAATGGCGGACAATGATTTCAATGCCTTTCGAAGAAAAGACTAAACACGGATCCGGCGCCGTTTGGTTCTGGATCTATGAAGGCCGCCTTCGCGCCGATAATAATGATTTCGGACGACGGTATTTTGTGAACCCTTTGCAGCAATCGGAGGATTGGATCCATGCGGTTTTCCTTTGGGATAAAACGCAAAAGGTGATGTATGTCAACGGAGAGCGAAGTTCCATCCTCTCCGATGATCTGAACCTTGCCCAGCCGCAAAAACCGCTTTTGTATTCCCGGCTCCCTTTCGACAGCTTTTTTGTCGGCAATTATCTCGGACGCGCACTGGACGGATGGATGGACGAACTCAAAATCTTCGATGCTCCTCTTTCCGATCAGGAAGTTCAAAAACTTTATCGGGAATTCCAGCCGCTGAATTTCACTGCCGATCGGAATACGTTTTTCAATGATGATCGGAATCAGGTACTTTCCGGAAAGATCTATAATACCTCTCCGAAAAGAAAAACTCCTTCTGTTTCTTTAAAAAGAGCGGACGGGCGAATACTGGCCGTATCCGGCCCGATCCCGGTTCCTCCGAATTCCGAAGCAGACTGGAAAATGAATTTTGATCAAACGGTTCCCGGAAATCTTTCCCTGATCCTTAAAGATCACAATCGGGAAATCGCCTCCTCGCAAGTTCGAATTTTTGATTCTTCATTATTTCCATTGAAAAAGAAAATTACGCCAAAGGAATCTGAAAAGGATTCCAGCCGGTCTTTGAATTTGAAATTACTGGAAACGATTATTCCCGCCCGGCTTGTTGACGGAGACCGGTTCACTCACTCCGGATCTCTTCATCGATATGAGTGCGATGGAAAAAGCTGTCTGGAAACGGGCAGCAGTAAAGGAGAACGGTTTGCGGTCCGATTTCCGAATCTCAAAGCGGGCAAGCATTATTGCTTTGAGATCGATTTTCCCGATGATAAAATCCGAACCGTCGATATGATCGCGCAATCCACGAACCCAAAAAGTGTTCTTCCGGAGTACGAACTTCAGGCGGGCTGGTTTACCGGCGGTGAATATCCCAATACAGGCAAGATCCGATCGCAGCGCTATCTTTATTGGAGCCGGAACGGCGATGTTTCCCTGATTTTTATGTCGGCGCGAACTATGCAGGGCGGCGCCGCTGTTGCGCAGATTAAGGTTTACGAAGTTCTGGATCCTCTTCCGGAGTGTTCCGTTTCTTCTGTTCCCGATTCACTTGGCGGCGGTCGAAAATTGGGGATCTATTTCGAAGATCCCGCCATTCTTTACGACTTTGGCGTCGATGGAACCGATCCTGTTCAATTTCCAATCATGATGAGCCGCCTTTGCGATTATATGAAATACTCCGGACAGGATCTTCTCGCTTATCCGACGGTCTGGTACAATGGTCCGATCGGGAAAAAATATAATCCCCGGAAGCATATTCCGAATTTTCTGGATGCTCTTCTTGCCGTTTTCGACAGAGAAGATCTCGATTTTATGTCGACGATCAATCAGAATAATGTTGCCTTTTATGATTTTCCGAAGATCACCTGGAAAGGGATACAAACCGGACAGTACAATGATTCCATTTTTACAATTCATTCAACCGGAACGCCGCATCCAGGCGGATGGCATAATACCCCGCCGATCTTTAATCCGCTTCATCCGCTTGTCCGAAAAATGATCCTTGATGAAATAGACGGGATCCTTGCTGTCGGCCGGAATCATCCTTCCTTTCGGGGGATCATTCTCCATCTTCCGAAGCATTCTCTCTGTTCATTGGGTGATCTGCGCGCGGGATACAACGATTATCTCATCGATTCGTTTATGAAAGAGACTGGAACCGTGATCCCCGTCGATCGGAAAAATCCCTTGCGCGGTAAACTCTATTACGAATGGCTGATGAAAAACGCGAAAGAAAAATGGATCGATTGGCGCTGCCGAAAAATGGGCGAACTTTATCGGGAAATCGCTGTTAAAGTTCGAAATGCCCGCGAAGATCTCCAGCTGGGAATCAACTGCTTTACTCCCCAGCATTCCGAACCGCGTTTAATAGAAGAAAATGTCAACGACTTCTGGGAAGAGATTAATCGGCACTCGGGGATCGATCCCAAGTATTTTGCTCAGGAACCGAATCTTTTTATTCAGCAAACGCTGTTTCCCGCAAGCTATCGAACGCGGCATGGGCGTTTTCCCGCCGATCGGCTGGAGCTTCTGCGCGATTCGGAAGAGAAGCCGGGCATGTACGGATCGCTGAAAGATCATTCCAACGCATGGATCAATCTTTTCGATCTCTATTGGGAAGATCCCATCGGAAATCCTAAAAGGACGCCGAAAGAAAAAGGACTGCCCGCCGATTGGCTTTGCGAACGCTCTTGGCGTGTATCGACATTAAATCCGGCTGGCGAATACGCGATGAAGCCTTACATCCTTCCGCTGCGATTTCAGGACATGATCGGGATCACACGCGGCGGCTTTTTAATCGGCACCTGCGGACTGGAAAAGGAACTGATTCCCTTTGCGGCCGCCTGGAGAGGACTTCCGGCCCGCCCATTCCATACTGCGTCCGAAAGTACGGATCTGATCAAAATCCGATACGGTCAATTTGACGGAAAAACCTGGTTCTACGCAGTGAATACAGGAAGTGAACCGATCAAGATCCGAATTCCCGCAGTCCCCTCCCCTGTTCGCGATTTGGGAGAAAACCGGACTCTTTCTTTAAAGGAAAATACGCTGGAATTCGAGCTCGCTCCCTGGACCCTCAAGTCGTTTTCCGTGGAAAGTCCCTTTACTCCCCATCCGATCATTTCCCATTTATGATAAAATGGATCCGATCGAAATGGAAATCAATCGTTCGATGAATGAGAGAGAAAATTTTCTAAAAAATACTGAACATTCAGATCAAAGGAGAAAATCATGTTTGAAAAGTTTATGAATATCGATACTGTTTCCGAGATCCGCGCACGGTCTTTTATTTACTTTGGATTCGGCGCCATTAAAAAAATGAATGATATTGCCGAACTGATGAAAGCGAAAGGGATCAATCGTGTTCTTGTTGTTTCTTCGCATTCCGCCTATAAAACGTCCGGCGCGTGGGATCCGATTGAACAGGCCCTTCGCGAAAAGGGAATGGAATGGATCCTTTATGATAAGGTAACCCCGAACCCGGATACGACCGCGATTGATGAAGCAACTGCGCAAGCAAAGGAATTTGGAGCCCAGGCCGTGATCGGAATCGGAGGAGGAAGCCCGATCGATACCGCGAAAAGCGTTGCGATTCTTGCGGAATATCCGGATCAGAACGCCGAGTCCCTTTTCGAATGGAAATTCGCGCCGGAAAAAGCGCTTCCGATTGTCGCCGTGAATTTAACCCACGGGACAGGAACCGAGGGAAATCGCGTTGCCGTTGCGTCCATAGTGGAAAAGAAGTTCAAACCGGCAATCGCCTATGAATGTCTTTATCCGACCTGGTCGATTGATGATCCGGATCTGATGATGAGTCTTCCGCCAAAGCAGATCCTTTATACGAGTATTGACGCGCTTAATCATGTAATTGAAGCGGCAACAACAAAGATCACGAATCCGTTTGCGATTACCTTGGCGCGGGAAGTGATCGCGCTTGTTGTCCGATATCTTCCCGTTGCGATGAAGAATCCGAAGGATCGTACTGCGCGGTATCATCTTGCCTATGCGGCTCTTCTCGGCGGGATCTCGTTCGACAACGGATTCCTGCATTACACCCATGCGCTGGAACATCCGCTTTCGGGAAAATGCCCCTCGATCACTCACGGACTTGGACTTGCAATGCTGCTTCCCGCGGTCATCAAGAATATCTATGCGGCTCGGGCCGATGTTCTTGCCGATATCCTGTCGCCGATTATTCCCGATTTAAAACCGGAAGGATCCGATACGGAAAAAGCGGCCCGGGGAATCGAAAAATGGCTGTTCGAAGTCGGCGCGAAGCAAAAATTGACCGATGAAGGTTTCTCGGAAAGTGATATTGCGGAACTTGCGGATCTCGTCTTTTCGACCCCTTCGTTGACCGTTCTGCTCTCCGTTGCGCCGACCAACGCAACGCGGGAAGCCGTCGAACAAATTTTCCGCGAATCCCTTAAACCGCTCGATTTTTAATGAGGAGTGATTCGTGAGGAGCCCGGCCGCGCAGGCGCATACGGAGGATTTTTCCCGGTCAATGTTCCATCTTCAGTGAAGATAAACATCCATTAACCCGGCTCCGTATGCGGTATCGCCGCGGATTGACAATTACTTCATGAGTCGAACAAACGCGTTTCCGACATCCTGTGTTGATGCGGATCCGCCGAGATCGGGCGTAAGCACCGTTCCTTCAACCAGCATTTTTTCGATTGTGCCAAGAATTGCATTCGCACGTTCCGTATATCCGAAGAAATCCATTATTTGACTCGCGGACCAAATTGCGGCAAACGGATTCGCGATTCCCTTCCCCGCGATATCCGGTGCGCTTCCATGAATCGGTTCGAACATGGAGGGATATTGCCGTTCCGGATTGATATTCGCACCGGCGGCAAGGCCCATTCCGCCCGAAATCGCCGCACCGAGATCCGTAATAAGATCGCCGAACAGATTTGATGCGACCACCACTCCGAATCGACGGGGATTCTTCACAAAAAACATACAGGCGGCATCGGCCAGTACGGAACACCAGGAAACATCCGGATATTCTGCCGCGATCTCCTTCACGATCGAATCCCAAAAGACCATGGAGTAATTCAGGGCGTTCCCCTTGCTGATGCTCGTAAGGGATTTTCCCGTTTTTCGGGCAAGTTCAAATGCGTATCGGACAATTCGCTCCGTTCCCTTGCGGGAAAAAACATCATGCTGAAGAACAACCTCGTTCGGCTGGCCCCGATAGAGCCAGGCGCCTTGTCCCGAATACTCTCCTTCACTGTTTTCCCGGATTACGATCATGTCGATATCTTCCCGTCGAACATCTTTGAGCGGACAGGGAGCTCCGTTCAAAAGGCGGACCGGACGGATATTGACATATTGATCGAAGGATTGACGGATCTTGAACAAAAGTCCCCGCAGTGAGATATTATCGGGAACATCCGGACGGCCAATCGCGCCGAGATAAATCGCGTCAAATTGGGCGAGCTGATCAATACCGTCTTCCGGCATCATACTTCCGGTTTCCAGATAATATCCGCAGCTCCAGGGAAATTCTGTAAATTCAAACGCGAACGATCCGTCGATTTCCGCGGCTTTTTCCAATACTTTCATTCCTTCGGCAACAACTTCCGGGCCGATCCCGTCTCCGCCGATTACCGCGATTTTGATCGTCTTCTTCATCATTTTCCTTCTTTCATCTTTTTTCTGAACTGATAGGGAGTAAGTCCGGTCTCTTTAAGAAAGGACTTTGCAAAATATTCCGGGGCGCCAAAGCCCGTTAATTCGGTGATCTCCGCAAGGCCGAGATCGGTTTCTGAAAGGAGCTCTTTGGCCCTTTCGATCCGGATTCGCTTCATTTCCTGGTCGGGTGTGCGCCCGAGATATTTGATAAATCGGCGGCGAATCGTGTTTTCGGAAAGGCAAAGAACTTTGGCAAGTTCGGAAACGGAAAGCCCATAAACCGCGCGTTCCCGAATAATCCCGAGCGCTTCCCGAATATCGGGATCCTCGACCGATGTAATGTCTGTCGATTGCCGGGCAACCAGGGCAACCGGCGGGATCCGGATCGGAAGATCTTCCGGGAGATCAAGTTTTTTCATTCTGCGATCCAGGAGTGCGGCCGCTTCATATCCGATCCGGACCGTATCCGTTCGAATACTCGATAAGGGCGGGGTTAAGCTTCCGCACAGGATCGGATCATCATCTGTTCCCAGCAGGGCGATCTCTTCCGGAATGTCGATTTGAAGCCGAAGACAACGCTCCTGAATATGAACGGCCTGCCGGTCGGATGCGGCCCAAATCGCGATCGGCTTGGGAAGACGGAGCAGCCAGTCGCCCAGATCCTTTTCGAATTGAAGTGTCCAAAGAGGATGGATATAATCCCGGCGCCGGGCCGCTTGCGAAAACTGCTGAACGGAATACCCTTCTTTTTCAATGCAATCCTGAAAAGCGTCCCTTCGCTCACGGATCCAGGCGATCTCTCCGAACGAATAAAATCCGAAATGCCGAAATCCGAGTCCCAAAAGATGATCGGCGGCCATTTGAGCAATGAGAACATTATCGTTCTGAACTTCGCGGATCGTATGAAGATCATCGCCTCCGAGTTCAACGATCGGACAGCGGAATTTCTCCAGTTCCCGGGCAACTTTGAGTGAAGTTGTCCGAACGATCATACCGTCTCCTTCCCATTCGCGGATTCTGTGCAGAATCGATTCGAGCATATTGATTTCTTCATCGACCCGAATGATCCAGGGCCCCCGTTCCAGCGCGTATCGGGTCGCCCCGAGAATAATTCCCTGTCCATAAGTTCGGGACGGTTCCACAAGCAAAAGAACATCACGAGCCGGGATCTTTCTCTCTTTTGTTCTCTGTTTTTCCTCTCTTTTTATTCGCTTCATGGTGTATTTTGACATAAATATGGAAGAAATTGACCTTGATAACCGTTTCTCAAGCGATTATACTTGTTTTTTACAAATTGGCAATAAAAGGGTCAGTTTTTTCTTCATCCCTTTCCGATCGAAAAATGAAACTCATACTGTAAAAATATTTTTGTTTGGAACCGCGGATGATACAGATAAATACGGGTGAAATCCCTATAAGATTCGGCTGATATTTTTGATGAAAACGTGTTTTTACCAAAAAAAGTATCCGTGAAAATTCGTGAAATCCGCGGTTTCAAAATCGGTTATTTACAGTTTAAAAAATGAATGTAAAAGATCCGCGAAAATAAGGACCGGATCAAAGGAAACAGATCAAATGGACAAATTGGATATCGCCGTAATCATTGGATATTTTATTCTCGTTGCGGGTATCGGGATCACTATGGGCCGAACGGTCCGAAATACAAAGGATTATTTTACCGGAAATCGGTCTGTTCGCTGGTTTATGGGCGGAATCAGTAATTATATGACCATGATCAGCACTTTTATCTTTATCGCTTACGCGGGAATATCTTATCAGGACGGATTAACCGCGCTTGCCGTGATGTGGAGTTCATGCTTTGCGACGATTCTTGGAACCCTGTTCCTTGCCCGGCGCTGGAAAAGGATCCCGATTACTACGCCGACCGAATTTCTGGAAAAACGATATAATAGCGGTGTCCGGCAAACGATCTCCTGGGGCGGAATCGTTTTCAGGCTTCTCGACAATATGGTTCGACTGTATGCGATGGGGCTTTTTATTTCCGCGGTATCCGGTTTTCCTTTGATTCAGGGAATCCTTTTAACCGGAACGGTTGTCCTTGTTTACACCATGATCGGAGGACTTTGGGCGGTGATTCTTACCGATGTAATCCAATGCGTAATGATTGTTCTTGTAAGTATGATTCTTGTTCCGCTGGTCTGGATGAAAGCCGGCGGAATCAGCGGCCTTTATTCCGCGATTCCGGATCATTTCTGCTTTACAAACGGAACAAAGGGATCACTGGGATTTCTCCTCGTTTATTACTTGATGGTTCTCCTCAAGTTTAACGGAAATTGGGCCTTTATTCAGCGGTTTTACAGTACACGAAGCGAATCGGAATCGGTGAAGATGGGACTGTTTTCCGCCCTTCTCTTTCTGATCCTTCCTGTTCTGTTTTTATTTCCCGCTTTCGCGGCTCCGGTAATTGCGCCGAATCTTTCGAATCCGGAAACCGCTTATGTCGCCGTTTGTAAAATACTCCTCCCCGCGGGAACGATGGGACTTATGCTTGCGGCGATGTTCGCGGCGACCATGTCAACCCTGAGCGCGGAATACAACGTTACCTCAAGCGTTCTTACAAAAGATATCTATCAACGCCTCTTTCGAAAGAACGCGGGAGATCGGGAACTCCTCATCACAGCAAGAATCGCAACCTTTCTGATCGGAATTTTGATCATGATCGGATCGATTTTTATCGAAAAGATCGGCGGTGCTTTTGAAGCGAACAAAATCTTGACCGGTTTACTTGGTGTTCCGCTTGTCGTTCCGTTGATCTTTGGTGTTCTTTTCAAAAAACCGTCCTCGGCAAGTGCGATCGCTTCGATTCTTACCGGGATTTCCGCCGGGCTTTTCTTCTGGTATACAGGCTGGTTTTCCTGGGAGATCGGAACCTTGATCCAGATCGTCTCCACTATCGCGGTTCTTTTTCTGCTGGGATATCTCCTTCCGGGCACTTCCGATTATCGGGCAAAAGTCGTTCGCTTTTTCGAACCGATAAAAAGAACAATTTCCGGCGGATCCGGTGATGTTTGGGAAATCTCCTGCCTCAAGGAGGATATCCCGGCCGCGGAGGAAGAAATGCGAAGCGAAGAAAAGACCCGGATCCTTCGAACGAACGCTTTCATTATTGCCGTTTTCGCCGGATCTCTCGTTTTTTGCAGTCTTCTGTTCTTTATCTCCGGTTTTTTCAATATCAAAGATATCAGCGGACAGTTGACTGCGGGAGCGGGCGGGCTCTGTCTTCTTTTCGCCGGCATCCAGATCTGGAGGGCCCGAAAATTGTATAAAGAAGCAAAGTAAACAGTATTTCAATTGTAATAGATCAACTCAAACTGTAAATAACCGATTTTGAAACCACGGATTATCCGGATACTTTTTTGGTAAAAACACGTTTTCATCAAAAATATCCGCTCCGAATCTTATAGGAATTTCATCCGTGGTTCCAAACAAAAATATTTTTACAGTATGAGGATCAAAAATGCCCGCTTTTTTCTAAACATCAGAGATAATTAGAGGCTCCCTTATTGAAATCCGGCTTTCGACGATGTATAATTATTGCTGTTTTATTACCGGAGAAAAGAATCGGTAATGGGCAAAATTCAGTTTTAAGAATGAGATTTCAGGAGTAAAATCATGTTTTTTCGAAGGTGTCGAATCATTGCGGTCTTTCTCGTGCTTTTGATTCTTCCTGTTTTGGGAATCGCCAAGGAAGCGGAACCGGTCAAATACATCTTTTTGTTTATTGGCGACGGTTTTTCGATCCCGCAGCGGATGATGGCCGAAGAATATCTCCATAAAAAAGGAGAGCCCGGTTTGTACTTGAACACATTACCCAACCAGGTATTAACGACAACACGGAGTGCGGATTCCTTTATTACCGACTCGGCGGCAAGCGGAACGGCGATTGCCTGCGGGGAAAAAACGAAAAGCGGCCAGCTCGGTGTCGACGTATCGGGAAACCGGCGGCTTGAATCCGTTGCGGAAGTTGCCCGGGACGCGGGCCGAAAAGTTGGAATTATTACCAGCGTCACCTTGAACCATGCAACGCCCGCCGCGTTTTACGGACATAATGTAAGCCGGGGAAACGGATATGCGCTTGGACTCGATCTGATCGAATCCGGCTTCGATTACTTCGCGGGCGGAGGAATCGATAAACAGGACGATCAAAAGAACAAACTTTATAAGGGCGATATTTACAAACTGGCCCCAGAACATGGATACACCGTCCTTCATGATCCCGCCGCGATTGAAAATCTCAAGCCGGGATCCGGCAAGATCATTGCCTGTCTGAAAAAGGGAGCCCTTCCCTATGCGATTGATCATGAAGAAGGTCTTCGCCTGGTCGATTACACCAAAAAAGGAATTGAACTTCTGGACAATCCAAAAGGATTCTTTATTATGGTCGAAGGGGGAAAAATCGATTGGATGTGCCATGCGAACGACGCGGCGACCGTTTTACGGGAAATTTTTGAATTTGATCAGGCTGTCCAGGCCGCTCGGGACTTCATGAATGCCCATCCGGATGATACCTTGATCGCGGTAACCGGAGATCACGAAACCGGGGGATTGACGCTCGGCTTTGCCGGAACCGGATATAAGTCCTATATTGAACGGCTGGAATATCAAAAATGCTCGCTCGACGCTTTTAAAGTAAAATTGACAGCGCTTCAAAATGAGAAAAAGAATTCCTTTTCCTTCGATGATGTGAAAGAATTGACGTCGAAATACTTCGGACTCGATTTCGCGGAAAAAAGTCAATCTCCTCTCGCGGTATCAAAAGAGGAAAATGAAATTCTTCGCGGAGCGTTTGAAAAATCATTCAAAGGCAAAAAAACATCAGCGACACCTTATGCACTCGGTGTTTTGCGGGTTTTTGATAATAAGGCGGGCCTTGGCTGGACTTCGACCGCGCACACGGCCCTTCCCGTTGATACTTCCGCAGTTGGAAAGAATGCAGATGTTTTCAATGGAATGATCGATAATACAGACATTGCCAAAAAGCTCAAACCCATGGTGCGTTAATGAAAACGATGAGTGCGGAGAGTATGAATCCCGATCAAAATGATAAAACGGATCATGATCTCGGATCGAATCGGCGCGATTTTTTGATCGCCGGATTGATCCTGGTCTTTTGCGTTGGTCTCTTTTTTCTTGATCTTGCTCCCGCTCCTTTTAAGGAAAAAGGATCCAAGGAAAAAGCGCTTGTTCTGGAAACCGATGATTCCGATCTCTCAACTATAGGACTTGTCCGGCAGGGATCCCAGCATCTTAAAGTCAAGATCCTTTCCGGAAAACAGAAAGGGGAGATCTTTTCCGCCGATAATCTTCTTCGCGCCCAAATGGATTTGGACAAGATCTTTAAGCCGGGCGATCTCGTTCTTGTTGCTCTTTATGAGGGAGCGGAACCTGAGACGGCAACCCTTAACGCTCAAGATCATTATCGCTTGGAATGGACCGTCTCCCTTTTTGCCCTTTTTGCACTCCTTCTTCTCGTTTTTGGAGGCTGGACCGGGTTTAAGGCTTTGCTTTCCTTCGTTTTCACCTGTCTTGTGATTTGGAAACTGATGGTTCCCCTCTGCTTGAAAGGGGTTGATCCTGTTCTGCTCGCAACGATTATCGTTGCGCTGCTTTCGGCGGTGATCATTTTTTTGGTTGCCGGATTGAATCGCAAGGGAATTACCGCTTTTTTCGGAGCTTTTGCGGGTGTTGTTGTCAGTTGCCTCCTTGCATGGATATTTACCGCGGTCTTCCGACTCAATGGGGCGGTAATGCCGTATTCTCAAGCCCTGCTTTATTCCGGATACGAATCGCTTGATCTTTCCAGCATTTATATTGGGGGGATATTTTTGAGTTCCTCCGGCGCGGTAATGGATCTTGGAATGGATATTTCCGCGGGAATGTCCGAAGTCGTCCGTCAAACGGGATCGATCTCCCGCCGCGATTTGATCTGGTCCGGAATTCGAATGGGAAGAAGTGTCGTGGGAACGATGACCACAACCCTCCTTCTCGCTTATTCCGGAGGCTATCTCACTTTAATGATGATGTTTGCCGCCCAAGGAACTTCGCCCGTCGATTTCCTTAATAATCCCTATGTCGCTTCCGAGATCGTAAAAACGATCATCGGCAGCTTTGGACTGGTTCTCGTCGCCCCGTTGACCGCTTTGATCGGCGGTTTCCTGCTGCTGAGAAATTCAATCGAAAAATAATCAATTGTCAACTTGAAATGAGGAAAATTTGATATGAATGAACCGGAATTGACCGCAAGTCTGGAAGATTATCTGGAAGCGATTTATGAACTTTCCCTTGTGAATCAGAAAGTGCGATCGACGGATATTGCGCAAAAATTAAATGTAAAGCGCCCTTCGGTTACCAATGCCCTCCAGATGCTCCAGCGCCGGGAACTGATTCTCTATGATCCCTATTCTGCCGTTTTATTGACGGAATACGGTAAAAAAGAAGCGATCGGAATCTTGAGAAGACATAAAACCTTACAGATATTTCTCGAAAAAATACTCGGAATCGAAAAAGAAAAAGCGCAGACAACCGCCTGTCGAATTGAACACGCGATTGATTCCGAGATCACGACCCGACTGGTTGAATTTATCGAGTTTTTCGAAAGCTGTCCGCGGGCAGGAGGCGATCTTTACCGAAATGCGGAATATCATTGCCGGGAAAAACACAACGACCGGCAATGCGCCGACTGTATCGCAAAGATCGTCCTGAACCGCAAAAAAAACGATCGAAGTGCCGAGCTGCTCGAAATTCACCGCGGATCCTGTCCTTTGGATCAGGTTAATATCGGACAGTCCGTATTGATCGTTTCCATGGGAAAAGAGAAAAAATCAATCCAGCAGTTGACCAGTAAGGGGATCTTTCTGAAGGCTCGGGCCGATCTGGTCCGCCGAACCAAAGATGGGACTGTGTTGGAGATCAAGGGGAACAAAATCCTGCTTGATCCGGCGGAAGCCCGAATTCTGGAAGTTCTGCCTTGCGATCCCGCCTGAAAAGGAACATTTCAACCAAATTTTACAAATGTATTAAGGAGATGATCGATGCACCGAATCCCTGTTTTTTTATCCCTCATTTTTTTCGCGTTTGCTGTTCCCGCTTTTTCGGGATCCGATCCCGTTGAAATTCCGAAAGACGTGATGAGCGAAAAGTATTGGTCGATCTGGAATGAGTCCGTTCAAAAAAAGATCGATGCCGATATTGAAAAGTACCGAAAGACAAACGCGGAAGTCGTATTGGAAAAGATCAAACCGGGAACATCAGTGAAGGTCGAACAGTTGACCCATTCTTTTAAATTCGGAAGCAATATTTTCCTTTTCGGAATGCTTGATTCCGATCAAAAAAACAAGATCTATGCGGACGCGTTCGGGGAACTCTTTAACGCGGCAACAATCGCTTTTTACTGGAAAACACTTGAACCGGAACAGGGAAAACCGCGATATACTGCGGACTGCAAACCGATTTGGCGCCGTCCTCCGACCGATCCTGTCGTCGATTACTGCGAAAGCCGGGGAGTGGATATTCATGGACATGCGATCATCTATGCTTTTCCCCGTTGGGGACATCCGGATTGGCTTCCGAAAGAAAGAAAAGCGATGGAGCCTTTTTTTGAAGCGCATATTCGGGAACTTGCGCAGCGATACGGATCCCGTATTTCCGAATGGGACGTTGTCAATGAATCGTATGATCAGGCCTCCCGGGGACCGGTTCCGGATGATTATGTCTACAAGACCTTTAAATGGTGCGAAAAGTATTTTCCAAAGACGGTCAAGTTTTCAACGAACGAATGCGATCTTTCCTGGGGCCCCACTCCGCGATATACGCAGATCGCCCGGGATCTTGTCGACCGCGGAGTACGGGTCGATTTAATGGGCGTTCAGGCGCATCTTTACAGCCCGAAGGAATGCGCGGCGATTGCTCAAGGCGCAAAAATTCGAACACCCGATCAGATCAACGCGATCCTTGCCTGTATGAGCGAAGCGAATCTCCCCATTCATATCAGCGAGATCACGATCTCCGCGCCGAGCGATGATGAAAAAGGAAGAAATATTCAGGCGATTATCGCGAAGAATCTTTACCGGCTCTGGTTTTCTCATCCGAACATTTGCCGGATCACCTGGTGGAACGCGGTCGACGGCGGCGCGGTTCCGAATGAACCTTCCACTTCGGGGATCTTCACAAAAGATCTTCAAAAGAAACCTGTTTATCATGTATTGGATGATCTGATCAATAAACAATGGAGAACGAATCTTACGGTCAAGCCGGTTGACGGCAAGATCTCTTTTCGCGGGTTCCGCGGAAAATACCGGATCACTTGGACCGATACCGAAGGAACCCCGAAATCCAAAGAGATCGAGCTGAAGGATTAACCGCAAGATCCGTCTGTCGTTTATTTTTGAAGCCGCTGAAGAATCTGTTCGGCGGCTTTCTTTCCGGATTTGATCATTCCGCCAAAGACGGGACCCATCCGATATCCGCCCATGATGTTGTTGGAACTCATTCCGCAGGCGAAAAGACCGGGATAGTATTCGCCCGCGCTTTCGGCGGCGGAGCGTTCCCCGCTTTCGACCCACATCGGACGTTCTCCAAGGATTCCGCCTGTCGGCGTCGATAATTGGATCTTCGCCTTGTTCACCGCAAGATTAACAATCGCGCTCGGATGTCCGGTTGCGTCGAGAACAACCTCGGAAACAACCGTGAGCGGATCAACAAACATTCCCAGGCGCATTACCGGCGTCCAGTTAATCACAAGCCCTCCCACTTTTTCGTTTTTAAAGATAATATCTTCGACACTGATGGAATTGAACAGCTTTGCACCGGCTCGAACTGCGCCGAAGATCAGACCGCTGGCCATCTCTACGGAATCCACCGCATGATATCCATCGGCTTCCTCAATGGTTCGATGAGAGATTCCGAATTCGTTGAGGGTATCAAGGACATCTTCCTGAACAATAATTTCGTTGAAGAGCATTCCTCCGCCCCACACCCCGCCGCCCGGCGCGAGCTGCCGCTCAAATATTGCCGTTTTTACTCCCGCGTTTGATAAAATTCGCGCGGCAACAAGCGCTGAAGGACCTGCCCCGACAATTGCGGCGTCGACTTCGAGATTTTCTGTTAATTTTTCACTGTAATTGCGAACGATCGCTGTTGAGATCACATTTTCCAAAGACATTATCGATCCTTTCATTTTTTGGAAGGAAATCGCGATAGAAGTGCTCGCAGTGAGAACTTGTAAAAGAATCGTAATTTCCTACGCCGGCATTACCCGGATCAGGTTCATGGGTATAATCTCAGCCCCGGAACACCCGGAGCACCCCAATACAAAATGTTTTTATACAAAATTTTCGCCCAGCAAGGCGAATTAAGAAACAACGGGAATTATACAAGCATTTCTCATTTCGGCAAGAAGGAGTCTTAAAAAAAATAGACATACTGTTTATTCTCTTTAATTTGCGTATTTTAGCATAATCTATTGCTTATTTTTCGAAATTTTCAAAT
>JAUNSU010000024.1 GCA_030539035.1 Planctomycetia bacterium | reverse complement strand
ATACTTTTTGGTAAAAACACGTTTTTATCAAAAATATCAGCCCTGAATCTTATATTGATTTCATCCGTGGTTCCAAACAAAAATATTTTTACAGCATAAGTTTTCGTAATACAGGATCAGAAATAAAGACAAACCGATTAACCGATTCGCCGGCAAAACCGACGAACCGGCGGTTCGGCAATTCCGTGGAGCGAGAATTGTATTTCTGTTTATACAGAAGGAGAGTACAATAATCCGGATATTCTCCGGACGGCAATATTACTGCAAGCGCTCTCTTTGTAAACCATGAAGATGGATATTCACGGCTTTTGCAAAGAAATCCAATAAATCGGGATTTCTCATCCAGTAAGGATCCTGGGACTCATTTTCCCCCTCCTTGCTCTCTTGGGCGTTTTCAGCGCAGATTTTCGCAAGCATTTGAACGATCGGCCAAATAGGACAGTTTTCTTTCGTGATCGTTAATGGTTCGCGGTTTTCGTGATCTTTACCCGAGAGGGGGGCCGCTCCCGCTCCCAGAAGCTGTAAAGCCAAAGAATACTTTTCGGTTTTCAGAGCATGTTCAAGAGGTGTTTCTCCCTCCTGATTTCGTCTGTTCGGATCCGCTCCGTACTTCAACAGGATATTGGCGAGGCTCGACTCATGCGATAAAATATGGAACAGGGGCGGATTGGAATATTCCGGCTGCTCATTGGGATCTCCGCCGCCTTCGAGAACCCATTGCAGCAGACGGCGGCTGCCGCCGTCCACTGCGGCATGAACCGCATAGGGTGTCCGCGGATCCCAGGATATTTGGTGTCCCAGCCGTTTCGCAAATTCGGGAGAAGAAAGATAATCGAACAGTTGAGTGTTGCCGGTTTGGAGAACATCGAGCAAACTGGGTTCTTTGACAGGGGTATCTGTCAGTTCCAAAATGTATAAAAGCATATCGAGATTTCCGCCCGCAAGGGCCGCTTGAAAAGCATACACACATTCCTCGGAACTGTCCGCTTTTTCCCGGAAAAAATTGAACATCGGAATCGATCCGCTGTACGCCGCCAAAGAAAGATAATCTTCTTCTTTCGCATTGGCACCGGCATCGAGAAGAAGCTGAACCATCTCCATCTTTCCTTCAGCAACGGCAACCCCAAGCGGCGTTCTGTTGTTAATGTTTTCATAGGATTCCAGTTCCGCTCCGCGATCAATGAGAATACGCACGGTTTCCAGATCGCCGGAAGAGACTGCCTTGTGAAGAAGCGTCGTTCTGGTAATATCGGACTCATTCGGGGATGCTCCCTGATCGAGTAAATACCGTACGATTTCAGAAGCTCCGCTTTCGGCGGCCCAAAAAATCGGGGATTCATCGGTATACTCATCATTTTTTGCAAGAAGATCCAGACCGGCTTTCGCAAGCTCGCGTATTGCCTCCAGATTCCTCTTGTCAATCGTCTTTTGAACGATCGCATGGATCGCCTCTCCTGGACTTCGTAAAGCGCGCCAATGAGAGAGATCCTCTCTCTCAATCAAATGATACTGAAGTATGATTTTACAGACTTTTGGATACTTTGAAAAAATACTCTTCAGTTTTAAATAAGGCCAAACGGCAATTTCGGAATTTCGAACATGAAAACGCATTTTAATACTCCTTTCAAAAAAAGTGATTCGTTCCTTAACCGGGAACATACGCGGTTAAGGAAAATTTGTCAAGCATTTTTTTTCTGAAAAACCTTTTTGCAGGGATTTTCGATATGTTCCGTAAAATTTTATCAAAAAGGAGAAAAAATATTTTTTAAAAAATGTTGTTCCTGAATTTTTCAGCCGATCTGAAAAAAACGGGAAATCTTGTAAGTAAATCCTTCTGTCAAGGGAAAAATGAAAATTTTTCTCCTTGAAAATATCATTTTTTTGTACTATAATATTCCTCAGAAAAAATTTTTTATTTTTTTCTTTAACGGTAAATTTTAAACGCGAAAAACGGATAAAAAAATGATAAATCCTTTTGATGAAAAGATCGACCGAAGAAACCGGTATTCGGTGAAATACGATTTTTACGACAAATACGGCAAGAGTCCGGATCATCTTCCGATGTGGGTTGCCGATATGGATTTCCGGTCTCCCCCGGAAATACTCGACGCACTGAGAGAAATGGCCGATTACGGAGTTTTCGGATATTCGCATATGTCCGAAAATTATAAAAACGCGATCGGATCCTGGTTCCGAAATCGATTCGATTGGGAAGTCCCGATGGACGGAATCCTTCAGATCCCCAATATCATGTTCGGAATTGCTTCCCTGCTGAACTGCCTGTCGAAAAAAGGAGATTCCGTTCTGATTCAAGAGCCGGTTTATCATCCCTTTCGTGAAGTTGTCCAAGAGAATGATCGCAATCTCGTTGTCAATGAACTTGTTTACAAAAATGGAAGATATGAAATCGATTTTGAGGATCTGGAAGACCGGATCCGAAAGAACCGCGTGAAGATCTTTCTTCTCTGTTCCCCGCACAATCCGGTCGGAAGGGTTTGGACGCGGGAAGAATTGGAACAGATCGGTGCGATCATGCTCCGAAATCGTGTATTTGTCGTTTCCGATGAGATCCACGCCGATTTGGTTTATCCCGGTTCAAAGCACCGGGTTTTCGCATCCCTGGGAAAAGAACTTCAAAGGAATTGCGCCGTTTGCAGTTCGCCGACAAAGACGTTTAATATTCCCGGCCTTCACACGGCGAATCTGTTTATTTCCGATCCGGAGATCTATCGGCGTATGGAAAAGGAAGTCCTTCGATATTTTTATTACGGGATCTCGCTTCCCGGCCTGATCGCAGCCGAAAAAGCCTATACATGCTGCGGCGCCTGGAAAGATGAACTCCTGATCTATCTCGAAGAGAATATTCGTTTTGTAAGTAATTCGCTCAAAGAGCTGGGAGATAAAATTGATCCGATCCGTCCGGAAGCAACGTATCTTTTATGGCTCGACTGCCGCAAAATGGATCTGTCGGATCACGATCTGGATCGTTTCTTCTCAGAAAAAGCGGGACTTTGGCTTTCGCCGGGAACGGAATTCGGACAGGGCGGAAGCGGATTCATGCGAATGAATCTCGCAACAGCCCGTTCGAATCTTCAGGAAGCTGTCCGCCGAATCGCGAACGCGCTCTCCTGATCAGGAATAAGGGTCTTTACCGATCGGAATAGACGGCGTATCCGAAAGGCCCCAATGTCCAGGAATCTTTTGATTTTTTCGCTGTCCGACTTGAAAGAAGAATTTTTTCGGGGATCTCAACAGAATCTTTTAATTGAACATTGACGGATTTTGCGGTCCAGTTGATCAGAACAACCGTCTTTTCTTTTTCTCCTTTTCGGACATAGGAGAGAACCGCTTCCGGACAGGAATTGTCGAGCCAGCAGAGATCGCTGCCGGTCAATGAAGAATGGGCAAGGCGAATATCGCTCAGTTTTTTGCAGAACGCGAGTCGATTCTTTCCTTCGGCAGTTTGCAGCTTCGACCAGCCGATCACGCAGTAATCTTTTCCGCCGCCGTAGATGCTGTGTCGATTGGAATCCGCGATTTCCTGTCCGCAATAGAGCATGGGAACACCGTCGAGAGTATACATCATTACGAGAATGGATTCGACGGCATCATGTCCCCAGGCGGTCTCTTTTCGATTTTCGTAATCGTCGTTTGAAATATCATGATTGTCGATATATCGAATAAATCGGGCTCCGGAAGGACGTTCGGAACGGAGTTTTTCCAAATGTTTTCGGAGTTCGGAAACGGGAAGGCCCTTGCTCCGAATTTTGGAAAGAAGCGTTGGAAGAGAAAAGCAATAATTCATATCGAACGCGAAGAGCTGATCCTCTTTTCGAACGCCTTCGGCCAAAATGGCGATATCCGGCTTGATCTTTTCCAGGCGCCGCCGTCCTTCTTCCCAAAAATCGAGAGGAATTCCATCCGATACATCGCAACGAAAACCATCGATATCGCATTCCTTCACCCAATATTCCATATTCTTCCAGAAATATTCCCGTGTTGCTGTTTTTGTAAAATCCAGCATGGGAAAGCGCCAATGCGTTGTAAGCATTTTTCCGTTGGAATCATGCTGAAAATATTCAGGATGTTCTTTTACGACCGGAGCGCTCGGACCGCAATGAAGGTAAACAAGATCGAAAATGACTTTCATTCCTTCCTTATGAGCGGCTTCGACAAATTTTCGCACATCGGCCGAAGTTCCGTATTCCGGATCGATTGTGAAATAATCCTTCATTCGATAGGGATTCTTGGGATTGTTCAGATTCGATCGAATCTGCCGCGGGCTCCAGTATTCGACTCTCATGTCCTGATCCATTTCAAAGAGCGGCCAAAGATAGACGATTGTAATTCCCGCCTGTTTAAGAACCGGTAATTTTTGGATTGCGGCTTTCATGGTTCCTTCCCGGGTAAAGGCGCGTGCGTTGATCTGATACATGATCCCCCGTTGAACCCAATCGGAAGCTTTTCGGGCTTTTTGATCACCCAGCGCTTTTTGTTCTTCAGAGAGCTTTGGATTTTGCGCGTTGACCGCCGGGGCTTCCGTCAAAAATGAGATCACTGCCATTAAAAACAGGGAAAGGGTCAAAAATTTTTTCATTTTCTTCTCCATTTTAATAATTTTGCCGCTTTAAAAAACAGACCCTCATTTTAAACCCGGGAAAAGGGGAATACAAGGACGAAAATCTGTAATTTATTACATAATAAATATAATATATTATACTGAAAAAGTGGATTTGACTTTCTTCTTAGAATCCCATATAATTGAGAGATAGAAAATTCAGAAGAAAGAGGCGCGAAATGAAAATAGCCATTACGGGAGCTTTTGGATACACCGGCAAAGAAATTGCGCGGATATTGCTGAATCACAATCACGCGGTATTGACATTAACCAATACAATTCCGCAGGATCCTCCGGATCAGAACAAGATGACCGTTTGTCCCTTGAATTTTCAGAATCCGGAAGAATTGGAAAGTTCGCTTTATGGCTGCGAGATTCTGATCAACACCTATTGGGTCCGCTTCAATCATCAGAATTTTACTTTTGATCAGGCGATTGAAAACACGAAGGTCCTGTTTGATGCCGCTCGACGGGCTGGTGTCCGGCGGATCATTCATACAAGTATCGCGAATCCTTCGGAAGATTCTCCTTTTGAATACTACCGCGGAAAAGCCAAAATTGAAAAATACTTAATGGAATCGGGGACCGATTACACGATCCTGCGGCCGACGGTGATTTTTGGCGCAAACGATATTTTGATCAATAATATCGCATGGACTTTGCGTCGATTTCCGGTCGTCGGATACTTTGGAGACGGCCAATATCATATTCGTCCGATCCATATTCAGGATTTTGCCCGATTGGCGGCCCATTCGATCTATGAAGAAGAAAACCGGATTCTTGACGCGGCGGGACCGGAAGTTTATACTTATCTCGGTCTGCTGCAAACCATAAGCAAGATCCTTTCTCTCCGCCGGATCATTATTCCTGTTCCGATCTCATTGGGATATGCGGTTGCGCGAATGGTCGGCTCTCTTCATCATGATATTTTCCTTACCAAAGAGGAAATCGGAGCACTCATGGCCGATCTTCTCACTTCCGATGCCCCGGCTTGCGGGCAGATCCATCTTAGCGACTGGATTCGGGAAAATATCAATACGATCGGGCGCCATTACGCAAGTGAACTTGCCCGGCGGCAAAAAAAATAATCCCTCCTCAAAGAAATATCCTGTTTTTGGATGCCGGTAATTCCCATTCCGGGGTAATACTTCATACTGCGGAAAAAAGAGGCTCTTTTTACGGGAAAAGAAGGTTGACATCTCATGTTCCCCTTGTTAAAATGAAGTGATTCAAGAGAATAATAAGAATATTCTTGCAGCCTTCCTGGAACATTTTGACCTGATTCGATCAGGGAAATATCTGTCGATCAAATCTGAATTTGGAGAAAAAAACATGAAATCATCATTCAACCGCCGTGATTTTCTGAAAAGCGGATCTCTTTTGGGATCCGCGCTTCTTGTCCCTTCTTTCGCACTTGGCGAAGAGAAACCTCTTGCGAATCAAGCGCCCAGCGACCGTCTTCGCTGCGCCTGTATTGGAGTTGGTCCGATGGGAAGCGGAGATGCAAACGAATTCAACGGATTAACCGATGTCGTTGCTGTTTGTGATATCGACAGCAAATACAGATTGGAACGGCTCCTTAAAAACAAGAATTTCGGAAAGAAAGAGAACGGAAAAGAAACGGTGGATACCTATTCGGATTATCGACGGGTTCTTGATCGAAAAGATATCGATCTGGTCTCCATCTCCACTCCGGATCATTGGCATGTAAAAATCGCGATTGAAGCGATGCAGGCGGGAAAGCATGTTTTTTGCCAAAAGCCTCTTACATTGACCATTGCGGAAAATCTTCTCGTTCGAAAAGCGGTGGAGAAATACGGCAAAATCTTCCAGGTGGGGACCCAGCAGCGATCCATGAAAGATAAATTTATGGCCGCCGCGCTTTTGGTTCGGAATGGATATCTTGGCGACATCAAAAGGGTCGTCTGTACGATTGATACGGGACGGCAAAGCGGGATCATTCCGCTCTCGCCGGCGCCGGAAACCCTTGACTGGAATATGTGGTGCGGACAGGCTCCGGTCAAGCCGCATCGATGGACGAACGACACACAATTTTTCTCCGCGTCTAATGCCGGACAGAGCCGGGGACATCTGAATTTTCGATGGTGGTTCGAATATTCCGGCGGAAGGATCACCGACTGGGGAGCCCATCATATCGATTGCGCCCTTTGGGCTATTAACAAGCAGACGATCGGATCCGGTCCGACCAGCGTAGAGTCCTCCAACGTCAAATTTGTCGTTCCTTATAAAGACGGATATCCGACAAGGGACGATATGTACAATACGCCTTATGAATATGATATTCGCTGCCATTTCCCCGACGGAATCCAAATGGATATCGTCTGCAAATCAGAGGATGGAAACGGAATTCTGTTCGAAGGAACCAAAGGAAAAATTCATGTGAACCGGGGACGGCTGGCCGGTAGAATCATCAAGGAAGGCGCTCTGGACACTTTGAAAGAGGAGCAGTATATCGCGATCAACAATGGGAAACCGATCGAAGGACACAAACAGAATCTCCTTCGATGCATTCGGGAAGGAGGAACTCCTGTATCCGATGTCGCTTCGAATATTCAAAGTATGCACATTTGCCATTTAGCCAACATTTCCTGCCGGCTGGGAAGAACGATCCATTGGGACAGCACTGCGGAAACGATTCTCAACGATCCGCAGGCGGCGGCCTTTATTTCCCGGGAACAGAGAAAAGGATTCGAACTTCCTTCCGTTTGATCGTTTTCCCCTTTTGAGTGAATTACGCGTTGGCCATTTGCCGGATCATCTTCCAGATCAGGCAAATGGCGACTGCAAAGACGACCAGAAATACGATCAGAGGACTCCATTCCACTGCGATTCCAAAGGTGTTGATATCGAGATACCCGGAGAGTTGTCCATTCTGAATGATCTGCCGCGTGGAGGCAAAAAGACCGAGAATCGTAAATTCGGATAAAATAATGCCTGCGGCAAAAATCTTTTTCGACAGCATCCGCCAGCTTCCCAATGTAAGAACGAGGATCGGAAGTGCCAAGGAGCCCAATACCGCCATCGGCAGATATTTCCAGGGACTTTGATTCAAAAACGCAAGGCCCGGGTCGTCCATCGGAAGAAATTGATAATACTGATACCAAAGAGCGGCCGATGCGATTAGAACGCCGATCCATCCTAAACAGGACGCAAGAGTAAAAGCCCAGGCTTGATATCCCCGGCGCTTTTTGGGAGCAGATTTTTTGGACGTCTTTGCCGCCGCTTCATTTTCTTCCCGTTCCATCGCTTCCAATTCGGCTAATTCTTCCTCTTCGGTCAAATCCTGCATTTTTCGGAGCTTCTTTTTTTCCTTTTTGGACATTTTACTTGCGAGAGGAGCGGAGGACGCGCTGGATCCAGATCCTTTTTTCTCGCTCTGTTCGACCTCGGCCGGTTCTTCCTCTTCTTCGGTTTGATTAAGAACAAGCGCGTCGAAGGCGACCCAAAAAGCAAAGGTAATAAATCCCAATCCGATGATTCCGCCCAATCGGACGTAAAGGATCGGATCGCGCCAATAGGTTCCCATTCCGGACACCGCACCGGAAAGGGACGTCTTTTCATAGACGGTTCCCCAGGCGGAAGGAAGGGCCATAAAAGTATAGACACTGGAAAAGATCAGTGCGATTGCGAGCAAACAAAGGGACGTTCCCAGCCCGGCAAGAATCGTCCAGCGCTTTTTCGGATTCTCCGATTGAAAAGAGCAATAATAAAGCCCGTAATACGCAATGATCAGTAAAAACAGAATGGAAAGCCAATGGACGGCAAGGAGTATTGTTGACGGGTAAAATGCTTTATACCAGACCGACTGAATAAACAGAAGAGGAACCACTCCCAGGTTGATTCCCAAGGCCATTATGATCGGAAATTGCTTGAACAGACGCTTCGCGCAGATTGAGCCGTTCCGTCCGCCGATCATGTAGAGCAGAAGGACAATCGGAAGTCCTGCAAGCCAAAGATGCATCGGAATCGAATGGAGCACAAATCCGATGATTCGGAAAGCCTGGATAAACCAGAGCGGAGCGGGGATTCCCGAGAGGGTGGAGGGATCAACAGGCGGCATATCTTGTCTTCTTTCAAAAAATGATTTAAGGCAGCAGGAAAATTTAAACATACGATCACAAAACGGGATCTTGCGATCGAAATATCAGGGGGTACCGGGATTCGATTCCTTGGGCGCCGGATCTTCTTTTTTCTTTTCCAGTTTATCGGTTCCAAGGATATTTTCGGGGATTTCCGGACGAATGCTCGCAAGGTATTGAGTGAGCAGTTCCGCTTCTACCTGATTCCCGCACCAGGGGGGCATATAAAAACCCGGCCGGTTCAAATTGAGAACGAGATTTCGGATCTCTTCATTTGTTCGTCCCGTCAATAAAGGACCAACGGCCGCGTATCCATGTTTTGTCGAATGGCAATCGTTGCAATGATAGAGGAAAATGGTCTTTCCCAGATCAATTCGATCCTCTTCCGATATTTTCAAAAGGGAAGGATTTCCCTGCTGAATCGTATTGTCGATCGGTAATACCCCGCGGGAAGAGGCTTTATTTGCCGGTTTTTCTTCCTTTTCGGGGGCGGTTGGATTCGCCGCTTTGGGGAGGGAAGGAGGAGCGGCCGGGACAAGTCCGGAGCCGTTTTCCGTCGATGCAGGCTTAAAAACGGGATTTTGCCCCAACGGGATCGGTTCAACTCCATCTTTATTGGAGATCTCCCGAAATTGGGCGGCGCCCGACTGCGGTGCGGAATACTGGACAGGAAGAATCCGGCCGGGAACAATCGGACTGCTTTCCGCGGTAATGGATTCCACGATCTTTAATTTGGGATACTTCTTTTGCAGTTTTTCCATATGGATTCGGGTCCAGTATCCGCTTGCGAGAATTCCTTTCTTTCGGATCTTTTCGACTTCGTTTGTTTGGATCTGATTTCCATAAACGAGCTGATCGACAATAAAAGGTTTGCGAATCGCTTCCCGAATGAATTCTCCTGTGGAAACGGCGGCAAATCCAAATAGAAGAAGAGCAATCGCAAAGCCCGTACTGACTTTTTTCGGCGCTCGCACCGGTCCGATCAGGATCAGGAACATTGCGGCTCCGCAGATCGCGAAAAACAGGACCAAAAAGATATTTAATGCCGCCGCGCTTTCCAGCATCATCTTCGAAGATTGCGGAAGCCAAAAGTACCAAAGGGGAATCGCGGCGATCATTAAAAGAATCCCGATCAGGGAAGGAAGGCGCATTCGCTGAACGACCTTTTCCCGGACATTATCGTTTTTCTCACTCCAGGCCGCGTGAAAATAGACATAAAATGTTGAAAGAACCAGTGCTCCTCCTGTTCGGGCAATCGTTTGCGGGATAAACTGCATATTCAGAAACGCTTTCCAGAACGATTCGAGCCGATCACTTCCCGGCGGCGCAAGCAAACTTGCGCTGTTCAGCATGAAAGAGGTGATTCCGGTGATCAGAACAAGTGAAATCCATGCGGCCAGCGCGTAGATCCAGCCGATGCGCGCATGATCTTTTCCCGGCAAACGGTCCCAATAATAATAAAATGCAAAGGCGGCGACAATTTCCACAACGAAAAAGGCCCACTCGATTGCCCATCCGAACAGAAATGTTCTTATGAGCAATTCCGTTGCGAGAGGAGAAGAAAGGCCGATCGTCCACCAGATCCCAACCCCGGTAATTGCCCCGTATACTACGGTCAACAGTACAAAAAACTGGGAGTGCTTCTTCCAGTAAGCTCGATAATTATTCTCTTTTTTCTTGATCGCAAAAGCATTTTCCCGCGCAAGAAGAATTCCGCCTCCCACTGCATAGTGCGATACAATTACATGGAAAATCGCAACAACGGCAATAATCATGGGCGAGGTTAATCCGGGAACATACCACCATGGATAGTGCATTTTTTCACCAATCTCTTTCAAACAATTCAAAATTTCGGAAGAATTCCATTTTACGGGAGCGCTCTTCCGCAGTTTTTATCTATCAAAGGGCGGGAAAATTATATCAATTGCGCGGTAAGCGGTCAAGTTCATTCCCCTGTTTTTTCTTTCGAAGGGTATCGACAAGAGCAGAAAACTGTTCATCCTGCGGAAATGCCGGCTGATATCCGTTTTCCACGACAAATCGAAAGCAAGCGTCGAGCCGATCCCAATGATCCGGAATATAATCTTTATGGAACGGCCAGAAATACGGTTCATGGGTCATTATACTCAAAAGTTCGGCGACATTTTTTTCTCCGGAAGCTTTTTTCAGCAAGGAGACCAGTTTTTCCGGCGTATTTTCCAATATATTGCAGCAAACTTCTCCGCTTGCGAAAAGAAGACCGGTTTCAAAATCATACCACGCGTCATTTTTACTTAAATAGTAAGAAGCGGCCCTTGGAACCTGATATTTATCGAGAAATTCCGGTTTTGAGAGAGGCCAAACTCCATTGCAGAACACTTTTGTTCCTTTCTGAACAAAAAGAGAAAGCAGTTTTCGGTCGATCGTTCCCCAATGGAGGCAGGTTGGAGGCGCAAGAGAATCCTTGCCCGCAAAACGAAGGATCTCTCCCTCGATGAGTTCAATTTCCTCGTTCAGGCCTTGCCGGGTCGCCGTTAAAAGCGACCGATCCGGAAATTCTGCGCGGGAATGATAGGCCAATCGAAGCCAATCGGCGTTCTCTTTCCATTCCGACTTATATCGATCGGAAAAATCGGAAAGGGTAAAATCCTTGTCGGGAGTCGTGTAAAACATGTTCAGCATTACCTTGATCCCGTACTTGCGATGGAAATTGCGAAGATTGTTCATATAGACGGAATCGAAAAGACTCTTGTATTTTTTCGTCTGAATGTCCCGAATGCAATAGATATTATCATCGATAAAGAATCGAAAGCGGCGGCGGGAATTTTTGAGCCAAATGATCCTGGTAAAAGCGGAATCGACTGTTTTTCCGTTCGAATCGACCAGAGAAGCGGTCAATGTCGTCAAGAGGTCGGTTAATGGAGCGGTCGCGGAAAATTTGTTCCCGGCGATCGTGATCGGAATTTCTTTTTGCGGATTTTTGGAATCAACGAGCTTTAAGCGGAGCATCGGATCAGGGGAAAAGGACCCTTTGATCTCGATATTCAGGAGCTTGGCGGTTTGGCCTTCATAAACGACATTTTTAAGAGGGAATCCGCTTCGTTTGTGGATTACGGCGCCGTCGAAGGGAGATTCAAACCGAATTCGCCGGGATGTATTTTCCGCAAACAGAGAATGAGGTAAAAGAGAGAGGGCCGCTGCGGAAGCCGCTGAGCCCAGAAAATCCCGTCGTTCCATATAAATCACTCCTTATCTGTTTTTGATTGCGAATCGATCATTCCTTTCCTCTCTATTTTACCAGATATAAAAAAGAAAAAAACACCTCCCCCAAAGAGATGTTTTTTTCTTTTGTTTTTACCTTACCGGCGGGTTCTGTTTTCAGAAGGACAGACCAAAGCTGAAAGAAGGACGGGAACGGTATTCGTAATAATACGGACCGGGCGAGGAATATCCGCGATAGTACGAATAAGGCCGATAGGTTCGATACGCAGGCGGATAATAGGGGCCGGGCCGGAACGGCGGCGGACCAAGGGGAGGACCGCCCCAATGCGGACCAGGGCCGGGGCCTCCGCCCCAAAAGCCCGGAGGCGGACCCGGAGGGGGACCTCCATGAAATCCATGCGGACCGGGAGGGGGACCTTGTGCATACAGCGCGGTTCCTGCAAAAAACAGCCCCATCACAAACAGACACAAAAGCATTTTCTTCATGATTCTCTCCTTCACAAGCTCAATTTGGATCTTCGAACTTTAAACTCTCAAAATTCCTTGGGTCCGGAATCTCTTGAGCTCCCATACTATAATGGTAAGCGAAAAAAAGGAAAAAATGACATCTTTCAGAGAAAAAAAGAAAATTTAATTCCTTTTTTGTTCCGAAAATACTGCTTATTTAAAATACGCAAAACAGATTAAATAAAGATCCCGGCAACACAGGCAGTGCAAAAAGAGGCCAATGTTCCCACGATCAGGGATCGGAGCGCAAGGCGGGCAAGATCATCTCTCCGTTCGGGGACAAGCTGACTGATCCCGCCGACCATGATCGCCATCGATCCAAAGTTCGCAAAACCGCAAAGCGCATATTGGGCAATAATGAAGCCTCTTGCCGAAAGAAGTCCCTGCTTGTGAAGTTCAGTAAGATCAACATAAGCAATGAATTCGTTCAGAACCGTTTTTTCGCCCAAAAGACTTCCCACCGTTAAAATATCGGAAGAAGGGACTCCCATGATAAAGGCAAAAGGAGCGAAAAACCATCCGAAGATCCTTTGCAGCGTCAACGCGGATCCGTTGATTTCCGGAAAAATCGTAAAGAACCAATTGCAAAGACTGATCAAGCTGACCGCGGCCAGCAGCATTACACCGATATTGAGAGCAAGTCCCAATCCGTCGGAAGCTCCCCGGCAAGCGGCATCAAGCAGGTTGATCGAATTTTTTGGAGGATGAATTCTTACGGTTCCCCGGGTTAAGGGATCTTCTGTTTCCGGAATAAGGATCTTCGCAATCACAAGGGCGGCGGGAGCGGACATCAGGGACGCGGTAAGAAGATGGCCGGCGCTGGCTCCCATCCCGATATAAGCGGCCATTACGCCTCCCGCGATTGTCGCCATTCCGCTGGACATGATCGCAAGGATCTCGCTTCGTGTTGCCGTCGCGAGATAAGGGCGAACAATGATCGGGGCTTCGGTCATTCCGATATAAACATTCGCCGAAGCCGCAAGCGATTCGAGTCCGGAGACGTTCATTACCCGAACCATGATCCAGGCAACGGCGGCGATCAGCTTTTGCAGTATCCCCAAATAGAACAGGATCCCGGAAAGCGTTGATACAAAGATCACCGTCGGAAGGATGCTGAAGGCAAGTGTTGTTTTTACGAGATTTTCTCCGAAAACGAAAATCGCGCCTTCATTGGAAAATTGGATCAATTTGGTGAAAAAGGCGTTCGCGGCGCCGAAGATTCGAGTCCCGATCTCCGTTTGAAATAAAAGGAGAGCGATCGCAAACTGGAGCAGCATTCCGGTTGCAATAAGGCGCCAATCCATTTTTCGGCGATTTTCGGAACAGCACCAGGCAATAAACAGAATGATAAATATCCCCAGGAAGCTGATCAATCGTTCCATGATTCGTCCTTTATATTAACCGGCGATTTAAACAAATTTATCTATTTTACGACATGCGCGCTTACATCATCGATCCAGGCATCGCCGTATCCGCTCAGGGAAAACCGGAATTTCATTTCTCCATCATAGGAAGCGAATCGATAAAAAGCGAATTGGCGCCAATCTGTTTTTTTTGTGAAGCGCAGCCCGAGGGCCGGTCCTCCATGATCATCGTAGATGAAGAACCCGTCCACCGTATTTTTGAGATCTTCGGGGATCTTGATCCAGCCCTGAAAGCAGATCATTTCTCCTGTTCGGACAGGAATTCGGACTTCCATAGTTTCCGGGGGATTTTCCATATAGGCCGGTGATTGCTCCGATTCCTTTTGATTACGGAATCGGAGTCCGTAAGATCCGCTGTGGGCGGATCCGAGATCGAGCATTACTTCCGCACGGACTCCGGCGACAGGATCCTGAAATCTTGCCCAGGGACCGTTTGTCCAGATCGACAAGTTTTCCATATCGCCTCCCTGGATCCGGTTTTCGTCAACGAGCCGGATCTCTTTTCCGTTGATCCGTTTATAGTTTTCCAGATACGCGGGAAGTGTACTGAAGGAGATGGAAACGGGAAGAACCGGGCGGCAGATCTCGTTCGCGGTTGCCGTAAGCCAAAAGCGGCGTTCCGTAAGCCGGATTTCCCGGGTCGCACGTTCCGCCTGGAACCACGCTTCCTGATAATCTTCATTTTTATAAAGCTGTTCGGCTTCCAGAATCACTCTTTGTGTCGAGGTGTTCAGGGTATCCAATTCGGGAAGGGGCAGCAGCGGCTTTTTGCCGGAATAGGGCATTCTTCGGTTTTCCTGAACCGCTTTCAGGCGATTCAATGTTTTTTGGAAGACATCGTATCGCATTTTGGCAAGCCGAATTGCCAACTCGGACATACGGGGACCGAACAGAGGCGCTTTTTCGGCCATCTCCTGATTATACCAGTCCGACTGGGTTAAAAAGAGCATGGAGTTCATGCTTAATTCATCAAGATCGAGATAAACACCGCCCGCCTTTCTTTTAGAGACAATACGCTGCAATCCGCCCGGGGCAACGATCTCAACATTATATCCGTCTCTTACCGGGGCGACGAAAGAAATATTATTCCAGGCGGTTTGGCCCATCTGATATTGATTGTGTTCTTCCGCGGAAACAGGGACCAGAAGGGTGGTCTGCTTGACTTTTTGCAAAACCGCGGAGACCTGTTCATTATTGGAATCGAGAACTTCCTCGGAATTTCCGCCCGCAAACCAGGGATGAAGGAGCAGAAGTTCCCAATTGATCAGTTCCAGAGCGCAGGCGCGGTATTGGGTTTCGTGATCCAGGCTGTTCAGTGGAGTATTGGACGCGAACAGGATCCCATGGCACCCTGCGGCAAGAGAAAGCCGGACCTGCTGCCGGATCTGTTCATACGAGATCAGGGAAGGAAGTTCATCCGTCGCTCCAAAATAGCGTGTTTGCGCGAGAAGTTGAACATCCGGCTGTGTCTGGATCTCATTCCAAACCGGAAATTCCGGAAGAACGAGCTTGGGATATCCGAAGAGCCAACGCGCATAATCGCACATATCCAGCGAGGTCAACAGGGGCTGCCGCCGGATCAAAAGAAGATCGGTATCATTTCTGTAGGTGTATTCGGAAATCCCGGTATCGACATTGCAAACAACAGGACGTCCTTTTCTATCCAGAATCCGGATCAAATTCGCGTTCGCCTGAAATTTCTTCAGATCGGCTTTTCGGTAATTCGTTCCCATATCCCAGATCAGAACGGAATCATAGATGGGATCAACGGTTCGGCGATTAAAATAGGGAAGCGCGTCGGCGCCGACCGATCCGCCGGTATTGGGGGGGCCGGAATTTCCGCCGTTTCCGGTTTCCACTGTTTCTGTTCCGATCGGCGGAGGGGCGATCAACCACAGATTCAGATTTTTGGCTTCCTGGAGGATCTGCGCGGACGGCGCTTTTTTCAACCAGACCGCATTAAATCCAAGATTCTTCAGAAAGGAGAGCGGTTCTCCCTGATATTCGATCGCGCAGACTCCGAGCTGCTGATAGTTGTCGAGGGTAAGATATTTGCCCTTGAATTCAATTTTATTGACTTTTTCCAGTGGTCCGCGCCCGACGGTGAAAGCGGCCGCCTTTCCGGAATCGGATAATGTTCCGCTGCCGGATACGATCTTTGCCGATCCGTCGTTCGGCTTGGGAACGGAGACTTTTGAGGAATACTGAGCGGCTGCGACCCGATCTCCGGAAGGAGAATTTCCAAAAAGATAATCGACTTGTCCGATCTTTTCCGGGATCTGCGCCGCCCCAATGGGAACGACCGCGTTTCCTTCTTTAAATCCGGGAGAAAGATCATCGGTCTGTTTTCCGATCTTTTCATAGATCTTTTGCCGTGCGGCCTGATAGGTTTTTTCGCCGGATGCCGGTGAGGACAAGAGCGGCGTTCCGATCCGATAAGGTTCTTCTTCCTCTAATCCCATCGTATTATCGGTATCAGGAAAAACGGTTCTGTTCGTTGCCGCGATTCGGAAAGCGAGCAGATTGATCGGAATAAAACCGTTGTTCTTTTCGCTCCATTGAAGAAGGGAAGGGGAACAGGGAAGATGTTCCATGAGCTGAAGATCGTCGATGAAAAGGGTTTGCCGTTTTCGGTTTCCTTCCACAATCAGAACGATCTGCCGAATATAAGCGCCTTCGGATTCCACAGAGAGATTATGTTCTCCGCGAATGGCCTGAATGGTTTCCTGAAGAATACGGATCGGAGCGCCGAACTCCAGTTTTTCCCATTCCCCCGCCTGTTTAAGGGACGATCCCCGAATCAAAAGAACCAGCGGTGTTTGTGTGTCCGGCCGGATTGTTTTCGGCAATACGACAAGCGCGCCGAGCGTGATCCCGGTCCGGTCCGATCGAACCCAAAGGGAAGGCTTTGTTTCGTCGGTCAAGATCGGATAGTCCAGATAATGTCCGAGAATGATCTCTCCCTGTTCCGGAAAATCGATTCGGATCTCTTCCGACTGGCGGCCGGTGTGCGGATACAGAGTGGATCGGTAATGTCCGAGAACATTCGTTTTTCCGCTTTTGAACAGATAGCGCCAGCTGACCCCGGAGGTTTCAAACAGTTCGCTCCAGGAAGGATTGTCCGCATTTGTCTTTGCCGCCGCATTACTCAAATAATAGTCGGAAAAACCGTCGGCGCGGATTTCGCGGGAAAAGCGGCAGATCAAAAGGACGATCAGAAATAAAAAAAAGAGACGCGCCAAAATTTTCCCTTGGCGGTTTCTTTTCTTTGAGTTTTCTGAAGATGTTTTTAATCTGTTTCTTTTCATAAGGCGAAAGCGCGATCAATTGAGGACCAGTCCTTCGGTCCGGGCATTTTCCATAAAGGAATTCTGAAGTGATTCGGGAAAGCCGTGAAAGGCGATACGGAACTCACGGGTCTCTTCATCGGAAAGCAAAATTTCGATCTCAATTCTTTGATCGGGAAGAACACCGGCGATGCGATCCGCCCATTCGATCAGAGAGATCCCTTCGCCGTCGAAATAGTCGTCCGGACCAAGTTCGAGAAATTCTTCTTCATTTTTGAGCCGATAGGTGTCAAAATGATAAATGGGCCGATCTCCTTCATCGTATTCATGAATCAGAACAAAAGTCGGGCTGGAAACGGTTTCCCGGGGAACGCCGGAAGCCTCCGCGATTGCGCGGACCAGACGGGTCTTGCCTGCCCCCAATGTTCCGTTCAAAGCAACAACCGATCCGTTGGGAAGGGTTGACGCAAGAACTTTTCCCAGCTGATCCGTTTCCGATTCCCTGTGTGCTGTAAATGTAAAATCGATCTTGTCCATAATTGTCTGTTCTCGAACAGTGAGAGGAAAAAAACGTTCCGATCGGCCTTCTGAAAGAAGATCGGATCGGACGATGAGCGGCTGCAATCGCGAAATCAGCGATAGGCCCGAACACTTTCTTCTTTGACCAGACGTTCAAAATCGTCGGAACTGACCTGTACTTTGATTCGGTGGTCGCCCGGAACGGAGCAGATCGCTTTCAATTTATAAACAACGTCCTGTTTGGCTCCAAGGGATCCGATATTGTCGAAGAGGAGCGCTCCATTGCGGATCTGGTATTTTGTCGGTCCTTCCGATCCAGATACTTTCATTTCATCGGGAACAAGAACCTGAAGATTGATGTTCGTGGAATTCTTTGTTCCTTTATTGGAAATACAGATCTCATATTCCGCCTCTTTTCCAACTTCAACCGGATCGGAGAGCGATTTGACCGTATACGAAAGAGCGGCAAGACCGTCGACGCTGATCTCCTGGGAGACTTCGGCGGAGAGTCCGTTTTCCCCTTCTCCCTGAAGGAGAAGTCTTCCGGATCCGATTCGGGCCGGAAGGACAACGAGTTCGATTTCGCCCGGCGCGATATTTTCCGGAAGCTCGACAAGTTCCCAGCGAACGGTGTGCGCCGCTTTATCGTATTCGCCAAGATTATTTGTTCGAATGAACTGAACATTATCCGGAAGGGTCGCCGTAAGACTTACATTCTTCGCGGCTGCGCTTCCCGGATTCGTGATCTTTAGAGTATAGGTCGATTCCCGGTCGAGATAACGCTGTTTGCTTCCGGTGATCTGGAGCAGAAGTTCGGGGGCGTTGACCCGAATCTCGGTTTTCACTTCTTTGGAATATCCTTTTCCGTCGCTCAAAAGCAGAATATTGGCGGCTGTTCCCGGCGCCGTGCTTTTCAGGGTAAGGGTCAGCTTTTTCGCTTCACCCGGAGCGATTCGTTCGATTTTGTTTTCCAGAACGGATCCGCCGGGATGGGTAAGTCCGGCGGGGACTTTTTCGGTAAGCATTAAATCGTTGGCCGCTCCTGTTCCCGTATTGGAGATCAGGATTTCCAAAGGAAGTTCTTCCCCGATCACGATTGATTTGGGGGCTTTGACATCCACTTGAAGGTTCGGACGGGTACATACGGTCTTCCCGGAGACATCGGTCGAAAAGCTGATCGATGCGATACTGCCAAGTTCACCTTCTTCCTGCGGAACAGCGGTATAAGCAAAGGTTCGTTCTTCATTGGGTGCGAGATCGAAATCTTTCCAGATCAATTCTCCTTGCGGAGTGGGAGAAACGACGGGATCCGCCGATTCAAAAAAGGTTTTCGCGGGGATCTCTTCCCGAAGAACGACATTGCGCGCTCTTTTTTCTCCAATATTTTTAACCAAGATTCGGAAGAGCGATTTTTGACCAACCTGGACCTCTTCCGGAACGATCTTTTTCAGAATCACGTTCGCTTTTTGTTCGCCTTCCAGATCGGTTGTTCCGGGAAGTCCTGTTCCGGCAACGGTATTTCCCCGATTCGAAGATCGACGGTATTTCTGATCCATCTTGACTTGCGAAGCGGGATTCGGATTTTGGCGGAGGGATTCCGTTTTTTGAGAAGGCAATGCGAGAGGAGCCGGTTCCTTTACCAGAGGCGTAAGGCCGGGAAGAGGCGCACTCTGCGGAGATCCCAGCGGAATCGCCTGATTCACTGCTGGGGACTTCGGTGCGGTCGGAAGACTTTCCCTGGAGGGCAAGGGCCGGACGTCCGCGCCCGGAGCGTTCGAGTGATCCGCCTTTGCGGGAACGGAATGGAATGCCGGATGATTCGGAACTGGAGGAACCGGATTCAGTTCGGCTGGCGCCGGATTGACTTTCGGCATTTCAGGGGTCTTCAAGGACTCTTCCTTTTTCAGGGGAAGAGCGCTCGGCGCTTCCGGTGCGAAAGGAACATTCACCGAAGGAAACGGGGGGGCCGCTTCCTTTTTCGGGGCTTCTGCCGCCAACGAACTTGTCGGAGCTGGATCCGATTGGGGAGCGGCGGCCTTCGGATTCGATTCCGCGCTGAGCGGATGCGGTGCGATCATTCTTTGAAAGGTTCCAAAAAGCCCGACGAGAATCAATAAACTTCCCGTAAACCCGGCAATATATCGTACAGTTGTTTTTTGCATTCTCTTACCTGAATATCTCTCTATACTTTCTGATGGTCTTTGCGGAAGATCTCTTCCGTCTCTTGTTTCTTTCCCGATTTCTTTTATAATTCCAATATCGGTGAGGAATTTTCCCGGTCCGTCCTTCCAATTTTCAGTGTTTAAGAACCGATTCGATCCCTGTTTTCTCCGGAACTTTCGGCAAAAATTGGAAATACACCCTATAAATAACAATTTTTTCGATTTTGGAAAAGAGCAATTCGGTCTTTTTTCAAAAATGTCTGAAATATTTTACGAATTACGATTATTGAACATTAATGAACATATCAAACACAAAATCAAGGAGATTAAAAAATGCGATATAAAACCCTTTTTCTGCTCATTTTGGGACTCGGATTATCCTTTCTTCTTTCCGGCGCCGATTGGCCGAACTGGAAGGGCCCGAATCGGGACAATATCTCTCCGGAAACCGGTCTTTTGGAAGAATGGCCCGACGAAGGCCCGAAAGTACTTCAAATTTCCTCCGGACTTGGGGAAGGGTATTCCAATCTTTGTATTTATGGAAATCGGATCTTTACGCTTGGGGATTTCGCGGATATTACCTGTCTGGTTGCTCTGGATCGGGAATCGGGGAAAGTGCTGGGAAAAGCTCAGATCGCTCCCGGCGGAGCGATTGGCGGACATATCGGACCAAAATCGACTCCCAGCACGGATGGAGAAAATGTGTACGGATTAACCCAAAGGGGGATCCTTTTCTGCGCCGACTTTGAATTCGGAAAGATCAAATGGACCAAAGATCTCGTCAATGATTTCGGCGGCGGAATGATGAATCCCAGAATGAACTGGGGATTCGCCGAATCGGTTCTTCTGGACGGGGAAAAGGTTGTTTGCACTCCCGGCGGGAAAAAGGGATCTGTAATCGCCTTTAATAAAAAGACCGGAAAGCTGATCTGGAGATCGACTCAAATCAAGGACGACGCAACTTATGCGTCGATTACGCCGGTTGAGATCGAAGGAAAACGTCAATATCTTGTAATGATGAGTGATCATATCGCGGGAATAGATCCGGAAAATGGAAAAGTGCTTTGGAAAGTCGCTTTTCCGGGAAGGGTCGCCGCCTGTACTGATCCTGTTTATGCGAACGGATCGCTTTTTGCGACTTGCGCCTACGGTGTCGGCGGATTCGGATATCAAATCGCAACAAGAAGAGGAAAAACGATCTTCGAAGAAAATTACACAATGAAAAAGGTGGACAACAAACATCATGGTCTGATTTGCCTTGACGGTAAAGTCTATTCGACTTCCAGCAGCGGAGCTCTTTACTGCTTTGATATTGCGACCGGAAAGATCCTTTGGGAAAACCGCCGATTCCGTTCGGTCAGCGCGATCTCTTACGCCGACGGAAAACTGTATCTGCGAGGGGAGAGCAGCGGAGAGATCGTCCTTGTCGAAGCCAATCCGGAAAAATACATCGAGAAAGGACGCTTTACGCAACAGGATCGGAGCGATAAAAACGCCTGGACTTATCCGATCATTCTCGACGGCCGAATGTATGTCCGGGACCAGGACAAGCTCTTCCAGTACGATCTGAAAAAATAAAGGAACCGGTTAAGGGAAACAGATAATGAAAAAGATTTTAACGGGGATGATGTTTTTGATCGCGGCGCTGTCCGCTTTTGTTTGCGCGGAAGAATCCAAACAGACCGTGATCCCGATCAAATCGGAGCGGCAGCTTTTTCTGGACGATCAATGGCTGATCTCCTCAATGGAAAACGTTCAGATTCTGGTTCATCAGCCGGTTCGAAAAGAATTGAGCGATATACGAAATCGTGCCTGGGAAGGGGCCGGCTCAAAATTTCATACCGTCCTTTACGATCCGATTCAGAAAATTTATCTCATGTATTACGTTGCGACGCCCGGCGAGAATATTACGCCTTGGCATACAAAAAATATGTACGCGTGCTTTATGCAAAGCAAGGACGGGATCCATTGGACTTATCGGCCGCTTCATCTTGTTGAGTGGGGCGGATCCAAAGAAAATAATATTATCGTAAGCCATGTGATGAACTTTAATCCGTTTCTTGACGCCAATCCGAAGTCGCTTCCTCAGGAAAGGTTTAAAGCCGTATCCAATGGAACATCTGGGTGTATGGTTGTCTGGACTTCTGCGGACGGAATTCATTGGACCGCAAAAAACGAGGGAAAGCCTGTTTACGCTCCGAAAACGCCGAACGCGTTCGATTCGCAAAATGTTGCGTTCTGGTCTATTACCGAAAAAAAGTATGTTCTCTATTACCGCGCTTGGGATCCGCGGGGATTCCGCAGCGCCGAACGGGCCGTTTCCGATGATTTTATTCATTGGACCAAAGAAAAAATGATCAATGTGCCTGATGCGGATCTCCCGAAAACCGATCATGGGGAATTCTATACCAACCAGATTCAGCCGTATTACCGCGCGCCGCAAATCTATATCGGCTTTCCGGCCCGATACAATGATAATAAAACGACGGAATCCTTCAAGCTGCTGCCGGAACAGGAAGAACGAAAAATCCGAATGAAGGTCAATCCGCGGTTCGGGACGGTTACTCCCGACTCGATCTTTTTCGCTTCCCGTGATGGATACAATTTTAAGTCTTCCAATGATGTTTTTCTTGCTCCGGGCCTGAAGACATTGTATAATTGGGGATACGGCGATAATTACATCGGACATGGAATTGTTGAAACCGATTCGCCCGAAGAAGATGAAGGAAGGGAACTGTCGTTTTACGCAACGGAATCTTCCTTTACCGGATACGATCTCCGCTGCCGCCGCTATGCGCTTCGAATTGACGGCATTGCTTCTCTTCACGCGAAAACGAAGCCGGGAATCGTTGCGACTCAGCCGTTGACGTTTACAGGAAAAGAGCTTTCCCTGAATATCGCAACCTCGGGATTCGGCAGCGCTTATGTTGAGATCTGCGATCTGAAAGGAAATCCGATTCCCGGGTTTTCCAAAAAGGAATGCGATATCATTTACGGTGATTCTCTTGACCGGCGCGTTTCCTGGAAAGGATCCAAAGATCTTTCCCCGATCAGCGGCAAACCGGTCATTTTGAAATTTTATCTGTGCGAAGCGGATCTCTACTCACTCATTTTTGAATAAGTCAAGGTCTTTACTCAAACTGTAAATAACCGATTTTGAAACCACGGATTTTCACGGATATTTTTTTTCGTAAAAACACGTTTTCATCAAAAATATCAGCCCCGAATCTTATAGGGATTTCATCCGTGTTTATCCGTGGTTCCAAACAAAAATATTTTTACGGTATGAGGTCTTTATTTCAGTTGAGTCGAATAAACTTCGAGCCGGATATTGCGATAGAAGGCCTCACTCTTGGGGCCTTTATGAATTTGAAGGCCGATCACTCCGTCCATTGGAACATTTTCCTTTTCCGTATAATCAACGGTAAGAGTTCCGTTGAGCCAAATTTTAATATTTTTGCCCCAGCAGAGAATTTTGTATTCGTTCCAGTCGTTCGGTTTGTAAGCCTTCGCGATCAGATCCTCCTTTGTATCGTAAAGGAATGTCTTTCGGCGCGATTCATCGTATAATCGGCCCCAATACTTGCCGTCTTCGGTCATGTCGGCCTGATATCCGATCATTTCATGATGATTCGGAATTCTTTCGGACCGGAACTGGATTCCCGCGTTCGATCCTTTGCCGGCGATCTTGCATTCCAGGGTCAATTGGAAGTCGGTGTATCGCTGTTCAGTGCAAAGAAACTCATTTCGGGGAATCTCTTTTTCCATGGATCCGGCAACGATCACTCCGTTTTCGATTCGGAAAAATTCCATGTTGCCTTCCCAGCCTTGAAAGGACTTGCCGTCGAAGATCCGTTTGTCCCTTCGGCTTCCTTCGATCTGATTGCAAAGCTGATCGAAAACTTTGCGGTCGCCTGGACGCTTGACCAAAGGTTCCACTGTTCGAATCATCTCGACTTTTTTGCTGCCGGTATCGGCCATTTGGCGGATCAGACGGAAATAGCCCCGTAAGGCCCGGGAACGGTATTTCTCAGAGGGATGGTTTTTGGCGAGTTCCAGCAAATAAGGAGCCACGTCCGTATTGATCCATTCTCCCATCGATTGGGTAATGGCATCGACAACACGATCATCGGGATCGCCGATAAAGGATCCCATCGTTTGCAAGGATTCCCGCGTTCCGACGCGTGCGAGCAGACTGATCAAAAAGATCTTCTGATCTGTGCTGGCTTTCGCGAATCGTGCGGCAATCGCCTGTTCATATCCGGAGCCGGGAAGAACATTTTGACAAACCGTATCCGCCTGAATACGAGTCGATTCCGTTTTCGGATCCGTCCAGTTGGCTAGGAGCACATCGAGCAGGGATTCGAATTTTGCCCGATCAAGCTTCAGTGATTCGGGGACAGGTGCCTGATAGACCGTTCGGGGCTTGCAGGCGATTCGGATCTTTGCGATCATTTGAACCGAATCAGAAATCTTCGCACCGAGAATCGCGTTAAACAGATCGTTCGGATTGGCCTTTTTATCCGCGAGAATAAGCAGGGCGAGCGCGGCCCGATCGGTGATCTCTTGATCGGAATTGTTCAATCGGGCAAGAAGCGCTTTTTCCGCGGCGGGCGATCCGAGTTTTCCAAGCGCAAAGCAGGCGGCCTGGGCAACCACTGAATCTTTCGACGCGAGAAGATCAATGATCTTCGGAATCGATTCGGTATCGTTCATTGCGGCAAGAGTTTGAATCACGCCGGCAAGGTTGTTTCCGTTCAGGGTATTCAGTGCTTTTCGCAGAACAAGCCGTCCCTGTTCTCCGGGAATGTTCATTAAAGCGGTTCGCGCCGCCGTATTCATTTTTTCCGACGCAAGTAAAGGAGCAATTTCCGGAATCTCTTTTTCCGTTCCGGTTTCTGTCCATTTCAGAAGCGCAAGATATTGTTCGTGAAGCTGCTGATCTTCCGATTCCGATCCGGGCAGAAAAGAACAGATCGAAAGGGAAAGAACAAACAAAAGAATTTGAACTGATGCATATTTCATGGGGGTAATCCTCTCTCGCTATTTTGTAAAATAAAACTTCAATTCCATAAAGGGAAATGATCTCAAAATCCGATCCGGGCCGATTTAAATGGTCCAGGGTTCCCGAACGGCTCTGGATCGCATTCGATTGGCCTGATCGTCGCCGAGGAACATCTCTTTTTCCGGATCGAACCGGAGTTCGCGCTGAAGGATCCAGGAAAGGGCCGACGCATGGCAGGCAACATGCGAACTTCGAATAATATCCGCGTTGCAAACCGGCTGGCGCCGCGATTTCACGCAATCGAGGAAATTGCGAACATGTTTTTCCGGGCATTCGCCGAAAGAGAGCCGATTCTGCGGATCATTCGGGGTTAAGATATTTTTGGTTTCTCCCTTCCAGGATTTCAGAGAGACGATCATATTACCGCTGTCGCCGACTTCCAGCCATCCTTCATCTCCTTCGAGCCGGATCGGACAGGTTCCCAATCCCATCCATCCATCAGGACGCATGATCAATTTCACACCGTCTTTATATTCGGCGTAGATCCGGTTTCCTTCGGATCGATAATAGACGGGAGCGGTTCCGTCTTTTTTCAAGGCCCATTGACAGAGATCGACCGTATGCGCACCCCAATCGAGATGGCGTGCTCCGGAATCGAAATCATAATGAGCGCGCCAACGGGACTTCAATACATATTCGCTGTTGTAAGGTCTCCAGGGAGCGGGACCAAGCCAAAGATCCCAATCGACGACATCGCGATCCGGGAGCGGTTCGGCGGGAAGCCAATCTGTTCGATAATACATATAATAAATGGACGCGTGCGCCGTATGGATCTTTCCGAGTTTTCCGCTTTGGGCAAATTCGCAGGCGGCCCGGCAATTATCGACATTGCGCCGCTGGGTTCCGCCCTGGAAGATCGTTCCGTTCCGTTTCATTGTTTCCGCAAGGGTCCGGCATTGATCGATCGTGATCCCGCAGGGCTTTTCGCAATAGATATCTTTTCCGGCCCGGCTGGCGTAAACGGAAGCGGTCGTATGCCAACGGTCTCCGGTCGCGATCAGAACGGCATCGATATCTTTTCTTTCGAGCATCTCCTGAAAATCGCGATACATCGCGGTATCTTTGGTTCCGTATTTTTCATCGGCGATCGCTTTGACCGTTTCGCGCCGATCCCGGCGAATATCACTGATCGCGAGAAATCGGACTTCCGGCTGTTTAAGGAAATAGCCGAGGACATATCCGCCCCGATGATTGATCCCGATCCCGCCCAGCGTGATCCGATTGCTCGGCGCGGTTTGTCCGTCCTTTCCCAAAGCGCCGGCGGGGATCAGAGAAGGAAGAGAAAAAAGGGCTCCGGCTGCCAATGTTTTTTCCAGAAAACTTCTTCGTGATAAAGGGTTTTTCATCTTTCGCTCCTTAATGTTCTTTTCCCGATTTCAGTATCCGGGAAAAATTTATAAATGGGCAGTTCTCCCGAGAACGCGAGCTTCCCGCAAGCACGGCGAGGCGCCGCTCCCAGTACGCGCTTCCGCGCGGTTGCCGGAGGTCCGCTCCCGTTGGTCGCTCTCTTCATTAACAAAAAGCCCAACGCCTTCCAGCCTGCATCTTTCTGTTCTTACGCTGTTTTCAGAACAGAACAGGAGCAGGAAACAGGGGATTCAGAACCGCACTTAATACAGTTGTTGGGGATCGGGGATCCCAAAGATCTATTATAGCAAAGGGAATTCGGCAGTGCAAGTATGGTTTCGAAGAGATTGGAATTTGAAAAAATATTAAGATGGGTAATATTTTCTGATTTTGCGAACTTTTCCTAAAGTATCGAATCTTCCGGTCCGATAAAAAGATCAGGGACCGTTCTCAAGGAGCGGTGAATGAATATTATTGAAAAAAGAAAACGAAAAACAAAAATGAAGCTGAAGAACTGGGTGGAATCAGAAAAAACGTTGTGGGAAAGAATCGCGAGTTCGATTTCGGATCTTGGGGAAGCGATCTCCAGCCGGGTCGTATTTGCGGGCGATCTTGCCCTGTTTGCCTGTTCAACCTTTTTTTGGCTTTTTACCCGGGGGCCTAAACGGGAAACATTAACTCCGGCATTTTTTAAAATAGGTGTGCTAAGTCTTCCCGTCGTAATGCTGACGGGAGTCTTTATCGGAATGGTTTTGGCGGTTCAATCTTTTCCCCAATTCAAGTTGGTGGGATTGGAGACCCGAATCGGCGCGGCGATCAATCTGTCGCTGGTGAAAGAGCTGGGACCGGTCCTTGCGGCAACAATGCTTGCCGGACGGGTCGGAAGTTCCATCGCCGCCGAATTGGGGACCATGCGCGTTACCGAGCAAATTGACGCCATTACCAGCATGGGGACAAACCCGATCCATTATCTGGTCGTTCCCCGTTTTTTGGCCTGCTTGATCCTGATCCCGGGTCTTACCGTAATGGCGGATATCATGGGGGTCCTCGGCGGAGCCTTTTTCTCAATCAAAATCCTTGAAGTCGACTGGAGCTATTACTGGGAATATTCCCGGAACGCGGTTCATCTGTATGATGTCTTCGCGGGAATGTTCAAAAGCCTGTTTTTCGGAGCAACAATCGCGCTGATCTGCTGCCATCAGGGCTTTCGATGTGATCCGGGCGCGGAAGGCGTAGGAAAGGCGGCGACCCGATCGTTCGTGGTCTCCTTCGTGCTGATTCTGCTCCTTGATCTTTTGCTTGGGATCGGACTTGATCGGTTCCAGCACGCCTTTTTCGGGGGAGTCCGGGGAGTTGTCGGATGATGCCGGAAGAGGAAAAACCAATTCAAAAGGAAGATCTGGAAGATCCGGATGAAGATCCGGGTCGGATCAAAGAGAACGATCTGAAAGAAGGGTTGTTGTATACTGCCGAAGACGGATCGCAAAAAATTTTGCGCCGACGCCGTCCGCTTTTGGAAGTGAAGAACATGAGTATGCAGTTCGGGCAAAATCAGGTTCTTCGTAATATCAATCTTCAGATTCGCAGGGGAGAAACCGTTGCGGTGATCGGAGAAAGCGGATGCGGAAAAACCGTCCTTTTGAAAACGATAATCGGACTGCTTTGGCCGACCAGCGGAAAAATTTATTTCGACGGAAAGAATCTCGCGAAGCTTTCTTCCCGTCAGTTGACCGATGTTCGGACAAGATACGGATTTGTTTTTCAGCAGGCGGCTCTTTTTGACAGCATGAGCATTGGGGAAAACATCAGTTTTCCGATTCGGCAAAATAAGAAGAAGGTTGGGCGGAAAGAGATGAATGAACGGGTCGAATTCCTTCTTCACGAAGTTGGTTTAAATCCGGATGTCGTCAATCGGATGCCGGCGGAGCTTTCGGGCGGGATGCGGAAACGGGTAGGATTTGCCCGGGCTCTTGTAATGGATCCGGAACTGATGCTTTACGATGAACCGACGACCGGGCTGGATCCGATCATGAGCGACGTGATCAATGAGCTGATCATTCAGGCAAGAGACAAACATCGCGTTACCGGGATCATAGTAACGCACGATATGAAATCGGCGATGAAAGTGGCCGATCGAATTGTGATGCTGTATCCGACGAGCCGATTGAACGAAGGGGAACCTCAGATCCTGTTCGACGGCAAGCCGGAAGAAATGGAAACCTGCAAGGACTTGAGGGTTTCCCAGTTTATTAACGGGGAAGCCGGAGAGCGGTTGATGGAAATGGCCCGCGCAAAGAAAACCGCGGATAAAGAAGAATAAAAAGAGGAGAGATCCATGGTAAATCGCAGAATGGAATTTTTTATCGGAATGACCGTTGTGGTTATTTTCGTTGCGGTGGCGATTATGACGATACTCTTCGGTCCCCAGCAGGGACTTTCCATCCGGGGCGGCGGGAAACGGATGACCATTCTCTTCGAAAAAGCGAATGGCGTCACCAACACCTCCAAGGTAATGAAAAGCGGAATCGAGATCGGACGTGTCTATAAACGGGAACTTGTCGACAACGGCAAAAAGATCGAAGTGAAGGTTCTCTTCGAACTGAATCCGGATGCAAAGATCTATTCGAACGAATATGCGCGTGTCAATCGAACTCTTCTTGGCGATGCCGCGATTGAATTTGTTAAAAATGTCGGATATAAAGGAGAGATTGTCGAGTTGAAAAGCACCGATCCGATTCATGGAGCGGCGGGCGGCGATCTTGTCGGAACGGTAAGCAATATCGAAGGGGATCTTGCCAAGGCGATCAAGAAGGTATCGGAAGCCGCCGAAGGACTTACGCTGTTCATGGACAATCTCAATCATTTTCTCGGAACGCCGGATGAACTGCTTCAAAAGAAGAACCGGCTCCAGGCGATCTTTACCGAGTTGAACAATACTCTTGTATCGGTCAACGGACTTGCAACGAACATGAACGGAATCATTTCCGATAAGGAACTTCAGGCGAATATTAAGAAGGGATCTGCGGCGATTCCGGGGATCATCGAGAAAGTGGAGACCCTGATGACCAACGCGAACAAATTGACCGGCGATTTTCGCGCAACGATCGAACGTTCCCATACGACGTTCAATCAGGTGGAAAAGAACCTGGACAATATCAGTGAATTCACCGACGCGCTTGCGGATCAGGGTCCGGAATTCATCTCCTCGATCAGCGACAGCGCAAAAGATATCCGGATCATGGTCGGAAATATCAGCGATCTTGCGGAGACGCTTGTGAAGGAAATGAAGGATCCGAATACGGCGTTCGGAATGATGTCCGATAAAGAAGTTGCCTCTTCGCTCAAGGGAATCATTCGGAACGCGGAAGAGATCTCTCTGAAATTGCAGCCTGTTGTTGACGATGCCCGGGTTTTTACCAACAAGATCGCGCACAAACCGAGTTCTCTTCTCTGGGGAGGAAGCAATTATAAGGGATCGCCTTCGATTTCGGACAACAAGTTCGGTTTTCAGCCTTATTCGCCCGGCGGAGGATTGAATTCTTCGCTGTATAAGGCTTCCCGGGCCGGTGCGGAATCTCCGCTGTCGATCGATTATGTTCCCGGCGCGAACAAGGATCTTATGAATCCCGATACACTGGAAGCCTATCAACTCCGTTTTTCGGATAAAAAAGAGAACAAGTCCTGTTTAAGCGGATTGGGACTGGATCTCGCAAATCCTTTTTCCGGATTCAAGTGCAGTCTCTTTTCCCAAAAGGAATCGACTCCGGATCCCGACTGGAATCATTTTTACGGAAATGAACTTGCGAAAGCGAAGGCGGATACAAAGTTGAATAAAATGCAGTTTGATCTGGATCGATCGATAGAAACAGAGACCAGCCGCAAAGGTCTGTTCCGATCCTGGAAGAACAATAATACTCCGACTGGAGACCGGAATAAAAATACACGGGGGGAATATTCGAATATCCAGGGAGAATATCCTGTCTATTCGCAATATGGAATGGACCCCCTCCAATACATGAACGGATCCCGGAATTTTTACGGACAGAATGTTCCGCAGAATATTCCGCAGAACCGATTGCCCCTTGATGCCCGATCCGGCAAAATGAACTTTTCGTTCAAAGGAGGCTTTGGCAATGTCTTCTCTTCCAAAAAGAAGAGCCCGGCGCCTTCTTCCGGCAATTCCCGGCCTGTTCAGGCCCCTATGTACGGAAACGGATCTCCTATGTATAATGGAAACGCTTATCCTGCTCCGGAGATGAACGGATCGTATTCGAATTACGTTCCGGAAAACGCGCAAGTCGTTGGTCCGGTTCCTTCGGCCGATTCCTTCGGACAGGTCAATTCGTTCGGACAAAATGATCAATTCGGACAGGTCGATCAATTCGGACTCGGCGATCCGGGGAATCCGATGGTATCCGCGGATGCGGGATCGACGGCCGGGAATACGATGAGTGTCAATCGGATTCCGATGACCCGGGCAACTGAAGAGGCCGTTGTGTCTCCCGGAACGGAAGAACTTCCTTCCTCGATCCTTCGCAAACAGGGATCATCCTCCGACCGCGCTTTCGCGGAAGACGGTTTGCCCATGGAATTTGTCCCAAACAATTGAGGATCTGCTCCATTTCCTTCAAGCGGGATTCGATCGGAAGAAATTTCGATCGAATTTCGAACTGCGATCCGGCTGCGATTGCGGAAATTTAAGGAGTGGTTCTGTTTTCGTGTTCCCTGCGTGGGAGGGGCAAAGAATTCTGGACATTCAAAAAAGGGGAGAGATCCTTGTATCCCGATCCGTTGTTGGCGCTTTTGTTTGGTCTGTTGACCGTAATCCTTTTAATTACCGTATTAAGGGTTCACCCTTTTCTTGCGCTTTTGGCGGCCGCGCTCGTGGTCAGTTTTTCCTTTCCGATTCTGGAATCGGAGAAGGGAGATCCTGATTTGCCGCGTAAAGTTGTACGGGTCGCGGAAGCCTTTGGGGTAATGGCCGGGAAAATCGGGATCTTAATAGTAATGGGAACGATTATCGGGATCTGTATGACCGAAAGCCGGGCCGCAGACAGAATCATCCAAAAGATCTGCCGGATCTTTGGCGTCAAGCGGATCCCCATCGCGTTCATCGGAAGCGGATATCTTCTCTCGATTCCGGTCTTTTACGATGCGACCTTTTATCTTTTGCTTCCCCTTGCGAAATCGATTTACCGATTGACGCGGAAGAATTATCTTCTTTATCTGCTCTGCATCGGATTCGGAGCGACGATATCCCATACATTGATCCCCCCGACGCCCGGTCCGCTGGTTGTATCGCAGGAAATGGGAATCTCTCTCGGAATTATGATTCTTGTGGGAATAATGACCGGACTTTGCATGATTCCTTTCGCGCTTGGAATCGCGTACTTTATCAATGGATATATGCCGAATCCCGAACTTCAGACGGATGAATTCGACCGTTCGGAAGATCAGGAACAATCTTTCGACGCCTTTCTTGCCGGATCTGATTCCGGGGAACGGTATCCTTCCTTTTTTGCGTCGATCATTCCGATTTTTCTTCCTGTACTTCTGATCGCCGGCGGCGCGGTGATCTTTGCACTGGAGAAACAGGGAAATATTCCCATTTTCGCTTCGCACACCTGGATTCGTGATCTTTGCGCCCTGATCAGTATGCCGGAAACCGCGCTGGGATTGTCGGCGCTGGTCTCCGTTTTTCTTTTACAATCGGTGCGAAAACTGCGTCTTCGGGAATTGGAGGAAATATTGGCCAAAGCGCTTGAAAGTGCGGGAATCATTATTCTGATCACTGCGGCGGGCGGCGCCTTCGGATCGATGCTCCGTCAATCGGGTGTCGGGACCCGAATCCAGGAATTTGCGGGAAGCGGCGGATCGCTTTCCGGAATTTCGATCCTTTTGCTTGCGTTCGGAATTGCCGCGATGATCAAAACGGCGCAGGGATCCAGTACAACGGCGATGATTACGGTTGCCGGGATCTTTGCCGCAATGAAATTGGATGCGGCTCAGCTCGGATTCCATCCCGCTTATCTCGCGATTACGATCGGATTGGGATCTTGCGTTACCGGATGGATGAACGACAGCGGTTTTTGTATTTTTTCCCGCATGAGCGGGATCCGGGAAACGGATGCTCTGAAAACCTGGACGGTCGGTCTGGTTCTTCTCGGACTTTCCGGACTTCTTGTCGTAATTTGCTTAAGCTCCCTTTTCCCCTTAATCTCATAAAAGGAACCGTTTTTGATTTGAAAATGACAAAATTTAAAAAAATGTCAAATTCTTGCGTTTTTCTGTAAACTCAACAGTTTTCCTATACGATAAAGATCAAGGAACGATTTCAATTTACCATTGGAGAGTATCAATAAATATTTATTGATATAATAATGGCCCGTTTTCGCGCTTTGCGGGGACGAAAACCTTTTGGAATGATCGTATAAGATAATGAGTATAAAAAAACAGGCATGTTGTTCAAATTTGATATCCAAATTGAAGGGGATCTTTTTCGCGGGGATCTATCGGCCCCGGATCATTGATCGGAAAAATGTTCCTCAGCAGGGAGGTGTTCTTCTGGTCTGCAATCGGGAAAGTACGTTGGATCCTTTATTCCTTGCGCGATATTGCGGACGCAAAATCCGGTTTGTCGTTCCGGAGTATACGGAAAAGGATCGTTTTCCCGAATCTTCCGCTTTTGGAAAGAATACGATTCGTTTTTTACCGGAAGATCCGAATTCGATTGCTGAAATGCAAAAAACGGCAGCCGACGCTCTTCGGAACGGAGAAGCGGTTGTGATCTTTCCGGAAGGAGATTTGACGCGAACAGAGCAGTTGAGCCCTTTTCGGCCGGAATACGAGAAAATCTTTGAGAACTGCGGAGATTGTCCGATCGTTCCTGTTTATATCGGCGGATTCTGGGGAAGTATGTTTTCTAAAGCGCGTCCGAAAGGGTCGCCTGTTCGACCGACCCGACTGTTAAGAAGGGCAACAATCGCTTTTGGGGAACCGATTCGAAATCCGAAAGGGAGCTGGTCCGTTTTTGCCCGACTCGAAGAATTGGGAGTGGACGCAATGATGCCGGGTCGTTTTCCGCAAGATCGCCAATTATACACTTTTGCCCGATGGACTCTTCGGAATTGCCGCCGTTTCGGACGGAAAAATCGAATCGCGGATACATCGGGAATGAATCTTACCGGTAAAGGAACGATTCTTCGGATCCTGATCGTCCGGCAAGTCCTTCGGCGTTATTTGGGACCGGAAGAAAAAAACGTGGGAATCCTTTTACCGACCTCGGTTGGGGATATCCTCGCGAATGCCGCGCTCATTTTTGATCATCGTGTTCCGATCAATTTAAATTACACATTCAGCAACGATACAAATAATTACTGCATACGCAAGGTCGGGATCAAACATGTATTGACCTCCAGAAAATTCTTTCAGAAACTTCCGCATCTGGAAAAGCTGGACACGGAATTTCTGTTTTTGGAAGATCTTTTGAAGAAGGTGCCCCGATCCGCGAAAATTATGGGTCTTTTGGAATCTCTGCTTCCAACCTGCTGTCTGGAACGGCTGCTCGGACTTGCCCGAAAGAAACCGGATGATCTGAATTCGATCATCTTTACATCGGGAGCAACAGGAGAACCGAAAGGGGTAATGCTCTCGGAATCGAATATCGCGTCCAATGTTCTGGGATTCATGCAGGTTTTGAATTTTGATGTTTTCGACCGGCATTTGGGTGTTCTTCCTCTTTTTCATTCCTTTGGATATACGACCGCGATGTGGGGATCGCTTTGTCTTCCGATCAGGGGATATTATCATGTCAATCCGCTGGAATCGAAGCTGGTGGGAGAACTTGCGCAAAAGCAGGATATTACCGTATTGACGATGACGCCGACGTTTGCGCGGAATTATTTTCGGCGCTGTCCGGGCGAATGTTTTCGATCGGTCAACGCGGCGATTCCGGGCGCGGAAAAGCTTGCGCCGGATCTTGCCCAGGGCTGGCGGGAAAAATACGGACACGCACTCTCCGAAGGGTTCGGAATGACCGAGCTTGCCCCTGTTTTAGCGGTCAATATTCCGGAAGAACGATTGCCGGATCCTTATATTCCCTATCGAAAAGAAGGATCGATCGGACGTCCCTGTCCCGGGTTCACGGTCCGCATTGTCGATCCGGATACCGGTGAGATCCTTCCGCCCGGCCAGCAGGGAATGATGGAGGTAAAGGGCGCGTCCGTAATGCGCGGATATTATGAGGATCCGGATCGGACCAAAGCCTCTTTCAACGGCGATTGGCTGAGCACCGGCGATATTGCTTTGCGCGATTCCGAAGGATTCATCTTTATCACCGGCCGCTTGACCCGAATGGCCAAACTGGGCGGGGAAATGGTCCCTCTGGTCTTCGTCGAAGAAAAGATCGTTAAGATTCTTACCGATACAGAAAAAGAGAAAGGAAATCATTCCGAAAAACAGGAATCCGAAAACGGAGTTCAAATCGCGGTCAGTTCTGTTCCCGACGAGAAAAAAGGGGAAAAGATCGTTGTTCTTTATACGGAACTTGCCCTTACGCCGGAAGAGATCTGCCGCCGTCTGCTCGACGCGGATCTTCCGCAGCTTTGGGTCCCGTCTCCGGTCAATTTCCGGCAAGTCGAAACGATCCCGCTTTTGGGATCCGGTAAACTGGATCTTCGCGGAATCAAAAAAACCGCGATGGAGCTTTATTCCTGATCTTTTTTCGATCCTTTTCTATTATGTTCGAAAACGGTCGGATCCTTTCCCGCGGGATCCGGATCCGACCGGAAAGCGCTCTCTTGATTTTTTCTTTCTTTGTGCGATAATAAACGGAAGTAAACGTTTATTCTTGAAGTTCGGCTTTGATCCGAATGGATATCCCGATCCCAATTCTATAGAAACAGACACGGAGAGGATTTTTTATGATCGCGAAGGAAACGGCCCTCATTTTTATTGAATTTCAGAACGATTTTTGCAAGCCGGGCGGAAAACTGCATGATCTTGTAAAAGAAGAGTTGGCGCGGGTCGGGACGATCCCGAATGCCGTTCGGCTTCTTCAGGGCGCACGGGCCAAAGGCTGCCGGATCATTCACTGTCCTTTTACTTTGGATAAAAATTGGGTTGCCGAAAAAGGATCCGTCGGAATTCTGGAAGGGATCAATCAGAATGATATTTTCGCGCTTGGTACCTGGGGCCATCAGATCATCAGTGAACTTGCCCCGATCGACGGAGAGCCGGTTCTTTCCGGGAAACGGTCTCTCAGTGCGTTTTCCAATACGAATCTGCAAAATCTTTTGGAATCCGCGGGGATCCGGAATCTGATCGTTTGCGGATTCCTTTCCAATATCTGTGCGCAGGCAACCGCATGGAGCGCATACGATCTGGGATATCAGGTCCGAATGATCCCGGAAGCGTGCTGCGCGACCAACGTGAATTTACAGGAGTATGTGGAATCGCAAATCAGTCCCATCCTCGGCGGCGCGTTCACCGTCGATTCTTTTCTTGAAAATCTGAAATAATGGAAATTGGATATTTGATATAATACTCCAATACAGAAAGGATAAAAAAATATGTCTGCGATGATATTGGACGGAAAGGCCCTTGCGGATCAGATTCGGGCGGAAATTGCGGAAGAGGTTGGCCGGTTTAAGGAAGCGTCCGGAATCGTTCCCGCATTGGCCGTGATCCTTGTCGGAGAGAATCCCGCGAGTCAAGTCTATGTCCGAAATAAGGAAATGGCCTGTCAAAAGGCGGGAATCGAAAGCCTGATGTATCGGCTTGATCAAGATACAACGACCGCGGATCTTCTGGATCTGATTCGCAAACTGAATCAGGACGCCAAAGTTCACGGAATTCTTGTCCAGCTTCCCTTGCCGAAAGGAATTGAGGAAAAGGAGATCCTTGACGCGATTGACCCCTCGAAAGATGTGGACGCGTTCCATCCGGAAAACGTCGGTCTGATCTCGCAGGGACGTCCCCGATTTCTTCCCTGTACTCCTTATGGAATCCAGCAGATGCTTGTCCGGTATAATATTGAAACGGACGGCAAACATGCCGTAATCGTCGGAAGAAGCGATATTGTCGGAAAACCGATGGCCCTTCTTCTTGTCCAAAAAGCCGTTGGAGCGAACGCAACGGTATCCATCGCGCACAGCCGGACAAAAAATCTGCCGGAGATCACGCGGACTGCCGATATCCTTATCGTTGCGATCGGAAAGGCGAACTTCCTTACGGCCGATATGGTTAAGCCGGGCGCCGTGGTGATCGATGTCGGAATGAACCGGATCGAGGTCGGCAGTACGGATGAAAACGGGAATCCGATCAAGGTTAAAAAGCTGGTCGGCGATGTTGACTTTGATTCCGTGAAAGAGGTTGCTTCCGCCATTACCCCTGTTCCCGGCGGCGTTGGGCCTCTTACGGTTACCATGCTCCTGCTCAATACACTGAATAGCGCGAAAAATTCCGTTCGCTGAAGATCCTTGCATAAAAATCGGATCCGTACGAAATACAAGCCGGGATATCTGAAAGAAAAAGCAATAAAAGACTTTTTCTGTTCCCGGCAAACACTATAATCTGAATATCAATAAAGAAAGGGTATTATGAAAACAGCATCAATCTGGACGTTTCTATTTTTATTGGCTTTCTCGGTTTCCGCATCGGCGGCGACCTATTATGTAGACAGTAAAACGGGATCGGATGATCGCGACGGTCTTTCTCCGAATACGGCTTGGCAAACGATCGCCAAGGTCAATAAGGCGGAGATCAAGGCTGGCGACAGGATCCTCTTCGTCCGCGGCGGACTTTGGCGCGAAATCCTTATCCCGCACAGCGGGGAAGAAGGAAATCGGGTTTATTACGGCGCTTATGGAGAAGGGGATCTCCCCAAGTTCTATGGATCCATGGAAGCCTCCTCTCCGAAAGACTGGACTGAAGTTCAACCGGGAATCTGGGCAACCCAAAAGACGGAACCTGTCCTAGGCAAAGAATTCAATACGGTTAAGAAAGGGAATTATACCGTTCAGGGAGACAATTCCTGGAGATTGCATCAGGAAGCCGGCGCCGCCGGGAAAATCTCGACCGTTGGATCCGGATTCAAGCTCGAATGCTCAAAATCGGGAACCGCCTCCAATCATATTCAGATCTGGGGACCTTCCGTTCCTCACACTTTTCCCGAATCCGGACTGCAAATCACTTTTAAAGCCCGATGTTCCAAACCGTTTAAGATGAACGGACTTAAGATCCAAAATTCCAATTTTCCTTTCACTTCATTCTTCACTTCGACCAACGTTGCTTCTCTTACGCCGGAATGGAAAGAATTCTCCGTTTTTCTTTTTAATACGGTCAATACGGAACTTTCAGAGCCGCTTCCAAAAGATATGAGTATCCGATATCATCTGTCGATCGGAGGAATGCCCGCGGATTCCGTTCTGGAATTTGAAATTCTCGATGCCTTCGAAGCAACGCTGGACATGAGTAAAAAGCTCCCTTGCGATGTCGGCAATATCATTTTTGATCACGGAAACTGCAAGGACTTTCTCCGCTGCGGAATCAAAAAATGGAATCTGGAAGATTGTAAAAAGCCGGGCGATTACTGGTTCAATCCGGAAGATCAACGGGTTTATCTCCGATTTAACGGAAATCCCGCCAGCAAGTTCAAATCGATCGAACTCGCCTTGCGCAGGACGATCATCAATGAGGGAGGGCGGCATGATCTTCTCTTTGAAGATCTTGCTGTCGCCTACGGCGCGGCTCATGGATTCGGAGGAGGATCGACTCAACGAATCACTATCCGCAAATGCGATATCTATTATATCGGCGGAGGACACCAGTTCACTCATCCCAACGGTGTTCCTGTCCGATTCGGAAACGGAATCGAATTCTGGGGCGATTGCGACGGGAATCTCGTCGAGGAAAACCGGCTTTGGGAGATCTATGATGCCGCTCTTACCAACCAGGGCCGCAAAGATACCGAAGTCAATACGATCTATCGGAAAAATCTGATCTGGAATTCCGAATATTCGTTCGAGTACTGGAACGCTGATATTACGGAAAATATCCTTGTCGAAGACAATATCTGCCTTGATGCCGGATACGGATGGGGACATGATCAGCGCCCGAATCCGAACGGAGCCCATCTCATGTTCTATCACAATCGCGCAAAAACCAAGAATTTCGTTGTTCGTAATAATGTTTTCAGTGAATCGACCGAAGTTTGCATTCGGATGGAAAACGATTGGCGCGAAGGATTGACCCTTGAAGGGAATCAGTATTATCAATCGGAAAATCCTCTTCTCCGTTGGTGCGGAAAGACCTATTACCAAAAGAACGAACTGAAGAAAATCGCCGACGAATTGGGAATGGAAAAAACCGGGACCTTCAAAAAATACGAAAAGCCCCAGAAATAAAAAGATCTTTCTTCAATGAAAACGGAAAAAGGTTTATAAAAAAAACGTCCGAAAATTTCGGACGTTTTTTTTAGGCCAGTTTGATCTTTTGGACAATTTACCGATTTCTCATTTTGCGGACATCAGGCGCTTCCCTTGTAAGAGGGGCCGCCGGGGCAGGCTCTTTCTTTTGAACATTGCCGGGCGTTTTGTTTACGGGATTTGTTTTTTGATTTCCTGCGGTTTTGGGATCAGCCTTTTTCCCTGCGGGCGTCTTTGCCGCGGCGGCGGGATCGGTCGATGCGGGTCCTGTTTCTGCCGATGCGGAAGGAACGGCGCGGACTCGCGTCAAGGTCTTTTCCCAGATCCAGCCGTCCGGGACGAACATGATCCCGCGAAGAAGAAGAACACTGAGCACGAACAGAGAGAAAAGAAGGGCCGCTTTCCCTCCGTTGGTATCGTAAATATAAATCCCGACGATGGATCCCAGGATCATTGTCGGAACAAGATAGATCACAAAGGCCGGACCGGGATTCAGATAAACAACGAAGGCTTCGAAAATCGTCCATACCAGCGCGAATCCCAGCGAGGCGAAGAAGGAACGTTTATACAATTCGTTTCCGAGAAGAATTTCAAGATCATCTTCTTCACGAATCATCATGTATCCGTAAGCGGTCAACGGAATTCCGATCAGAAAGGTGCAGACCAATCCGGTGATCGCCTTGGCAAAGCAGTTTTCCCAAAAGCCGAGTCCGAAGGCAACCGCGCAAATCGCGATAATTCCCAAAAACGCGAGAAAAAGCTGACGCCGATTGAAGATAAAACGAACTTGTGTGATCGGTCGAAGAGTCGATCCGCCCGGCACCGTTTTTCCTCCGGAAGTAATATCTTCCGGTGCGTGAATGATCAGCTTTTCTTTGGGAATCTCAATAATATGTCCGCATTTTGGACATGGTCCTTTTTTTCCCGCAAAACGGTCGTCCACCTGAAATCGGGTCATGCAGCCCGGACAAATTACATTTATCGCCATAATTTTCTCCTTGAAGCGGATCACTATGAAAGCCGGGGACTTGCTTGCCGTATTTTCGGATTGCAAAAGGCCGGAGTTCATTGCGAAATCGAAAGAATTTCTTTTACTCAAACTGTAAATAACCGATTTTGAAACCACGGATTTTCACGGATACTTT
>JAUNSU010000154.1 GCA_030539035.1 Planctomycetia bacterium | reverse complement strand
ATCAGTGCGTCCTTTTGGATACTGATATCGCGAAGAGGAGTCCCGATCCGAATTCCACCTGCTCCGAGATCTTCCATAAGGCAGCGTTCGATATTGGAATCGGAACAGGCGCGATGGAACCAGATCGCGTATCCGCCCAGATGGGTAAATTCGCAATTCGAGATCTCGATATTCCGCGCCCCTTCGATCAAAATGGAGATCGGCGTATTGGTCGCCGCCTGTCCGGTCGATAATCCTTCTTCCGGAAGCGTGAACAGATCGACCGTAAAGGTAATCCCCGAAAACCGGATCCCCGATACATAAGACGCAGAAGCCGGTTTTTGATCGGCGGTGATCGCATTCAAATCGCCCAGGATCCGGAAGAATCCCGAATTTTCAAACGAACAGGGTCCGATCGGCGCGATAATGGCTGTATTTTCCGGCGTTTCTCCCTTCTGCGGAATGTAAGTAAGGGTCCCGCTTCGATCGAGATAGAATTCGCCCGGCTGATCGAGCGCTTCTTTCAGGCCCATGATCTGATAGCGAAGTTTACCGATTCCCCAATACGTGAGATTCCAGCGGCAATCTCCGGTTAATAAGACGGTTTTGGTTTTCGGATCATACGATTCGATTCGATGAAGAGATGTTGCCCAGGAATGATAAAATTTGATCTGGACATCGCGCATTGGATATTTAACCGGATCTTTTTTCGCGATCGCTTCAAAGTATTTTTCTTCTGATTCCCGGGGAATAAAAGCGCGATGCGAAGCGGGAATGATCTTTCCGGTTGCCGGATCTTTCAAACATTCGACTTCATTTAAAATATAATGGTAAAATTCATTGGGGGAAGCGGCGGGAACAGCCCTTCTTCCATTGACGTAAAGCTGCTCAAAGCGCCATTTTCCCTGTGCAACTTCCGGAAGATCGACTTCGAACCAGCCCTGTTTATTGATTTTCCATCCGGTGATCTTCTTCCCTCGGGTAAAAATCGCCTTTCCGTCCGCGATCCAGGAAACATTGCTGTCCTGCGGTCCAAGATCGACGGTTTTATCAAAAAACCAAGATCCATCCGGAATACGAACTTCAACCGGAATCGTTTTTCGCGCCGGATCGGCCGCGCGCCAAGATCGAATCTCGTCCCGTATCTGCTCGATCGACTGATCAGGCGATAGTTTAAAGACCTGGACCGGTGCGCCCTGAATCTCTCCCATTACGAAGAGCAAAAGAACAAACGTATACAAATACAAAATGCGGCTCATTTCAAATCCCTGTATTTTTTAATCGCCAATTTTAAGGAAAATAGGTATATTTCAACGATTATATCAGAATGAAAAGCTGATTTCAAGGAAATTCGCGAAATTTTTCGAGAAATTTTTCGTTTAGCGCAATTTTTCGCGAAAAAACCGCGGATTTTGAACCACGGATTTTCACGGATAACCACGGATGGGGCTGTTGGCGGATCGGGTATTCTCTCAAGATTTCCGGCTTAATTTTTTATCGCTCAGCGGCGCGGCGGACGCAGAGGGATCTTCGAAATGTTGTACCCGGTAAAGTAATATCACGAATTTATTATTTGTGTGTTTTGTCTTTTCATAATATTTCTTTTGATATGCCGAAAAACGAGTTAAACATAATTATTTTCTTTTCATTTTTTTAACTTTTTACTTAACAGAGATCAAAATTCTAAAGATCTCTCCGCGTCCACTGCGCCGCTGCGCGATAAAATAAGTGTGTGTTCAGCCGATGAATATTGATGCCGTGAAAACAAACAAAATATCCAGAAATGGGTTTGTTTATCCGAGGAAGCAGCGCAAAGATTTTAGGGGATTGACATCGCTCGGGGGGAATCGTGGTTCAACCCTTGTTCAAATCACAACGTTTTTTAGAGATTTTACCCCCATCACAGAGCGGCGGCTTCGCCGCCGGGACAGGATGCAGGCTGGAAGCCTGCGGTCCCAGGAGGTGCGTATACACATCCCCCGCTTATCGCTCATTTTATTCCCTAATTCCGCTCGCTTTGCTCACTTCATTGCGGGCTTGCGGTGCCTTCGGCGCTGGTTCCCGCTAATCACTAAACTCTAATCACTATTTTAGAGCGCTTTGGCTTCTCCGCCGTTAATGGATCCGAGAGCGCCCCAAATACCGAACGGACTTTGGCCTTCAAAGTCGGAATTTTTACTGGCATGCGTGGAGTAGGCGCTGGTTCCGGTATCAATCGTTTCCGAAATAAAATGAACACCGCCGTCGCCGAAGCAGACATTGCAGCCGCCGGAATGATAGCTGCCCGCCGATCCCACAACACTCGCATTGCATTCCGACCAATAGCCGGCATTGGCATCGCTGGAAATACAGTTCGGACCGTTCGGAGGAAACACCGTTTGAAAACCGGTAAACGTAATCGCTCCATGGGAGTGGACTCCGCCCCGCGCATATTTGGCGAGTGTATAAGTATCAACATAAAATCCGGGATTGGATGTATTGGCGGACGCCGTCAAACACGTCGTTAAATTCGCGGCATTTGCACTGACCAGATTGGCCCGAACGGATGTATCTCCCGGTACCCATTTACCACGGGCGATCTCGCCGACCGCGATGGTGTTCGAGGTCCCGTCCAGAATATCCGCAAAAGAAATCCATTTGATCGAACGTACAGATCCGTTGGCATGATTATTTGCGCCGCCGGGGAAAAAGCCGCGGTTCGTTGCGTTCCAGGCAGCAGAGATCCAGCAGCGGTCCCCATAGCACGCGGCATAAGATGTCGCGATCCGTTCATCCGTATCGCCGGTCCCGCGGCCGAAATTGGAGAATTCGGGATCGGAAGGACAGTTAATCGTCGGATAAGGAATTTTTAACGCGGTCGAACTCGCCCAACGGACGTAATCATTCCAGCAGTAATTCGTTGAGGAAGTTGCCGATGCATTGACCGCGTCCCAGCGTCCCTGCTGTTCCATGTAAGGGTAAAGGGCAACGTGGAAACTGACGATTCCCCACGTGTATTGCTGCTTATCCAAATCGCCCGAGGATCCGCAGCGATTCGGGAGAGCATTATGGGAATCATGATAATTATGAATCGCGATTCCGATCTGCTTGAGCTTGTTCGTACACTCCATCCGTCTGGCCGCTTCCCGCGCCGCCTGCACCGCAGGCAAAAGAAGGCCGATCAAAATTCCAATGATCGCGATCACGACCAATAATTCAACAAGGGTAAATCCGCAGGCTTTGAAAAAGCGTTTTACAAAACGACTATATTCTCCCCCCACCCCATTTTGACATTCGTAATTATTCATGTTTCTGATCTCCTTTTTTAAAAGATTTGAATATCCAACCTATGAGTTTATACGATTTTTGATACAAAATGAAATATGTATCAAAATTCAACTTTTGCGACCAAAAGAGATAAAATCCCTCATTATATTTATTATAATGAAGGATTTTTAAAAAGTCAATCCGAAAATTGTGTTGACCGGTCGATTTTCATTCAGAAATATCGGATCGGCGGACATTTTTTCCGCGATTATTGGAATTGACGTTCCCGTATTTCGGCTTTTCCTTCGATTCGCGGGTTGGCCCAATGGGACTGATCGGCGATGGAATTGTTTTTGGGACCGACATCGCTGATGAGCCGCAGAGTGATCTTCTTGTTGATATAAGGAGTAAGATCCGCTTCGATAGTCCGCCAGAAATGGCCGTCCACCGTCTGTTCGGCGAGGATCTTTTCTTTACCGTTCGATTCTTCCGTTAAAACTGCGACCTGAAAGAGGATTCCATCGCCCGGCGTACTTCCGTCTTTTTTTCCGACCCAGGCGCGAAGGATTGCTGTTCCGTCTTTTAAACGGGGAACGGTGAATTTGTATTCGAGCCAAGCGCGGCCTGTTCCTTTAATGTAAGGAGGATGGATAAAATATCCGGATCGCTTAATCCCTTCCGAAATCATGGATCGGTTGAAGCTGATATTCGCTCCGGTTAAACTGAAATTCATCTGCGGTTCTTTGTTCCGGTATTGCAGCCATCGGATCGGAATGATCGCGTTTTTCGATTCTTCCGGAACGAGTCCTTTCTCCCAAAGATCAGGGACCGAGTGAACGGAAAATTTTACTTCCGTCGAGATTTGTCCCTTTGCGGTTTTCAAGGTGATTTTTACGATTTCCTGATCTTCCGTTCCCGGCTCTCCGAGATCGTAAAGAACTTGATTGGAATAATGGATCGCTTTCGGAAGATGCTCTTTTTCGCAAACCGGAAGGATCTTTCCTTTTCGTTCGGCTTCCATTTTGACCGGTTCGCCGGGATCGATCGTATTATTTGCCAATACGAGCAGATATCGATTCTTCAGCAGATTGAATGTGTATTCTGCCGGCGGGGCAACGAAGAACGGAACTTGCGCCGATCCGTCGTTGTTTTTGATCCAGACCGTTTTATTCTCCGGGGCGTTTTTCGGGATCATCGCTTCAAACCGCGAAGAAGGATCATTACCGTTCGAATCATTTGCGTTCGTATTGATCAGAACAATTTTCTCGCCGGGAACAACATAAAGATCTTTGCTGGTCCAGTCGGCGATTTTCGTTTTTTTAGCGTTGGATCCGCTTTTACGGAGGAGATAGCTGTACGCGTTTTTCACCGGCTCGACGAACAGATATCCGCGGGCGCGCTTCAGACGGGCCGGACCAAGCTCTTTTCCCGCTTTATCCAGAGCGATTGCCTGATCGGCGTCCAATTTGAATCCGACCTCGGATCCGCGGGAATAGATGATCTCGAAGGATCCGTCGGCAAGAATCCGGCAGATTCCCTGTCCGGTTCCGCACGCTTTTTCCAGCTTCTGCCAGGATTCCCGTCCGTCGAAAAAGATCACCTCCGGAGAGACGGAATAATCATATCGTTTGCCCGCCTTGATTCGCGATTCCACGATGATTTTGCCGTCTGCAGTTTGTGCGTAATATCCGTTCGGAGAAAGATCCCATTTTGCTTCCGGAATAGAGCAGCTCATGAATTCGGTTCGATTCCCGTTGACGGCAACAACGGTTCCGTCCTTATATCGGACAATGAGCTGATTGCGCTGAAGCACTCCGTTTCCGACAGCAAGATCAATGGAGAACGGTTTTCCGTTTTCATCCAGATAGGAAATGGATTCCACCGAAGCCTGAGTGTATCGGGCCGCGATTGCCTGGATCATAAAATAGCTGCGAAGGGAACGGGGAAATCCGAAATCGGTTACCAGATACCCTGTATGTCCGAAGGCGAGCGTTGCGGCGAGATAGCGGTCGAGGAACATATCCTGTTCTTCAGGACCGATCCGTTTGCCCGCTCCGCGGATTTGCGGTTCGAACATATAGATCTTGCCCATTCCGAAATTGCATTCCAGATCGTGCATTTTCAGAAGATCGAAATCGACGAGCCAAGGATTATCGATAATCGCGTATCCCTGATCCTGAGCGTAATTGCCGTCGGTCAATCCGCTGTACAGATAATGGACAGGTCCTTCAGAATAGACCGGTCCGTTGAATCCTTTTTTCTGAAGGAGCATGAGCTCTCCCCAGGCGTAATAGGAAGCGGCAAAAGTTCCCGCGCCGGGAACACGAGCGTCGTAATCGGGCCGGTTCCAGGGACCCATCGCGGTATGAACATCGCAGTATCCGGCGGTGAAATGAAATTTTTTCTGAATCTCCGGGACGAGTTTTTCACAATACTCGACGGAGAAGGAAGGCTTGGGCGCATAGCAACGAGGCCAGGCTTTCTGAAGTTGACCGTCGGAAAGGCGGATCACCATATCCGTATTCCAAAATTCATTGACCGGCGCGAAGTCCATATAATTATTATAAGGGCCGTAGGTATACCCCAACTCATCCTGCAGGAATCGAGCGTAATCGTATTGTCCCTGATCCCCTCCTTTTTTGGGGGCGGGCTTTGTGCGGAACGTAAAGCTTTCTCCGCCGTCGCGCCATCCGACTTCATGATCGGTGATCAGCATTTCCCTTACTCCGTATTGCCAAAGATTCCGCCATTTTTCATAATCGGCTTGACGATTGGAACTTGCTCCGTGGGAATGCCAAATTTTCTTGCCCCCCAATGCGCGCCAGGGAGAGGCCGGATTCGCGATTGTCGGAAGAACTTCCGCGAACTTCGGACTGATCGTTAAGAAAAAGCGTTCATAAACATCATTTCGTTTTCCGTCCGTTTTCGGCTGATAGCCGGTATTTCCGTTGGAGAAGACGCCCTTTTCTCCGACTTGCCCTCCCCCGTCCACGGTACTCGCGTTGCTTCGATACCAGTCGGGCATCGCTTGCAGAAAGAGCGGGGAATCGGATCCTTTCGGTTTAAATCGGGCAATAAAGGGGCGATTCTGTCCGGTGTACACATAGGTAAAATAAGGAACGGCGATTGCCTGCGGATCTTCAATATCGAAAACCGATCCAAAAGAGACAAAAGGAACTCTTCCTCCGAAATCGTCCGATCCTTTGGCAACGGTATCGATCAACAGACTTTTATCGATCATCTGAAAGTGATATTCGACTTCGGCCGATGCGGATTGGGAACGGAAGCGCCATCGTGTTTCCACTTTGTTTCCATTGATTTTGGAGGAAAGAAGCTCGCGGCTGAGAACCGGTTCCTGTTCGCCCTGATCGTTCAGAAGTTTATTGATCCCTCCGTTCGAAAGAGGATAAAAGGGAGCGGATCCCGACCACTGCGCGGTGATATCGGACCAGGTCCCGGACTTTGGCGTATATCGAAAGATCAGGGATCCATCATCGCCCCTGTATTGAAAGAGAAAATCATTTGCCGATTTGATCAAATGATTCCGTCCGTTTTTTCCATGGGAATCCGGGAGGATCGTCTCTTCTCTTGTCGGAAAAGGGAGTCGGCCCGGTCCGGTATTCAGTCCGGACGATTGGCCGGGAAACATATCGATTCCCCTTTTCGGCCGCGGTTTGAAGACAAGCGGTTTAAACGATTCTTTCCATAGAGCGACATTATCAAAATAGAGAGTGCTGTCGTTCCTGTTTTTCCAGCCAAGGATTTTAAATCCATTAAAGCAGACGCCGGGAGCGTTTAATATCTTTTGTGCTTTTTCATCGAATCGGTAATGGCAAAGGAACCATTCTTTCCAGTTGACAGGACAGAGATAGAAAGGGATCTCCTTTCCATCGGGTAAAAGAAAAAGAAAGGAAATCTGAGCGGGAGGATTTTCCAAATCGCGCATCCAGCCCCATTTATTGCCGTAGATCCAGCAGGAGAACGCGTCGAACGGTTCATTGGGAACCGGAACGGGCTTTGGGGGGCGCAAGGTCAATTCGGGATTTTCGCCGGTTGCGTGATAGGTCAATTTGGCGACGTATTTTCCCCAGATCTGTTCTTCCCGGCTTTGCTGGAAGACGGCCTGGGCATTTTTGGATTGGACTTGCCAGTTGCCCATGGATTCGAAATCGATCAGAGGGGGAACCTGATCTTCTGTTCTTCCGACCCAATCGAGTTCATAAGGCCGGACACCGACTTTCCCGGTTCCTGTTTTCGGATCCGGTTTTCCGTCCGCAAACGTATTTGACGCCAACGGCCAAAAGAGCAGAAGCGCCCACGTAAAAAGAGATCCGTATAATCGCACTGAATTTTCCTTTCTCTTATAATCCTATTCCCCGGGTTAATGGGTGATCATCTTTTTTAGAGATTTCAACCGCTTCACAGAGCAGCGGCGTTGCCGCCGAGATAGATGCAGGCTGGAAGCCTGCGGTCCCAGGAGGTGCGTATACACATCCCCCGCTTA
>JAUNSU010000153.1 GCA_030539035.1 Planctomycetia bacterium | reverse complement strand
AATATCTACAGGGCGGTGGCTTCTCCGCCGTTGATTGTTCCGAGTGCTCCCCAGACGCCGAAAGGACTGATCCCGGTCGGATCCGCAGTGTAGGTGTAATTCTGATTGCCGCAGTCCACCGTTTCGGAAACAAATAAAACAGATCCGTCCGCTTTCAGAGAGTTGACCCCTCCCGCATGATTACTGTAAGTACTGAAATATCCGTTGCCGGATCCGCCTGATCCATTTTGACAGGTCGGTGAATTGGGAGGGAGAACGGCTGTAAATCCTGTACAGGGAGTCCAGCCCATTTGAAAATAGCATCCTCTGCCGCGCTGTGCTCCTGTAACCGGGCTTTTAAAAATAAGCGGATTATTTGTGTCTCTGACCACTGCACAATGGGCGGGCGTTCCATCACTGCTGCTTCCAAGAGTCCAGGAAATTTTTCCAGTATCTCCTTTGATTTTATTGCCATATTCACCTTCGCTGCTTACAAGTACTTCTGACATGGTAAGCGTATTCGATGTTCCATCAATGATGTCGCTGAAGCTCCGAATCGCAAGACCGCTCTGCCCTTTGTAAATTCCGTATCCGCCGCCAAAGAATCCTCTCTGATTGGTAGTATCATAGCTTGTATTATGAATCGAATCTCCGTAAGATCCAACGTAATTGGTTGTCGCGCTGCCATAAGAATTTTTCCGGCAGTTTGGATCGGAGGGACAGCAAAGGAAGTCGATCGGATCCGTTCCATAATAAGAACCGGTCCATTCCGCGGGCCATTGACCTGTAGACGGATCAATGTTTTTAAGAAAAACATTATACCTGTTTTGTTGTTCACAAAAAGGAAGAAGAGCGAGCAAAAAACTGTGATTGCAATATTCCCATCTTCCAGTTCCGGAAGTTTTGGCATTAACGCCGGTTCGGGCGGGAGGAAAGCAGAGATTGACATCGTGATAGTTGTGCAGTCCGATCCCGAGCTGTTTGAGATTATTGGTGCACTGCATTCGCCGCGCCGCTTCCCGGGCCGCCTGAACCGCGGGCAGAAGAAGTCCGATGAGTATCCCAATGATCGCGATTACGACCAAAAGCTCAACAAGAGTAAACGCACACACTTTAATGATGTTCGTTCTTTTTACAAAATTTGTTTTCATCATTTTTTTCCTTTTTACAAAAAAGACTTTTTCCTGTTTTCCTTATCTTTCCAATTAGATTTCCTCAGGAGTGAGTACCCGATCATAGATCGAGAAGTTTTCAATCGCGCCGTTCAGAAAACGGGGAAGGGATCCGTATTTCTTCGTACTTGCGCTGTTGCCGATTACGATTCTTCCCGGATTCAAAGGCGGAATCGAATCCGTTCCCTTTTCGGAAGAGATCAGTTTTCCATTTTTATATTGACGCACTTCCTTATTTTGTGCGTCGACCACAAGAGTCAATCGGATCCATGCGCCGAGTTCCGAGTTTGTAAGAGCTTGATCAATCCGAAAGATCTTTTGCATTGATTCGATCTCATTTCTCGATCGGATCCCGGATCCGCTGATCCCGAAAAGAAGATCTTTCTCTCGTCCGATCTGCCAAAGAATCCCGCCTGGCTCTTCATAAAACCGTTCACTCATGAACAGTGTATTGACCTGGCTGTTCAACTGATCGACCCGAAGGGTGAGATCGAAAGAAAAGGACTGATCGATTTTCGGACAGTCCAGTTCGATTCGATCGCCTGTCCTCGCGAACTTAACCGCTTCCGTATTGTATAATGATCCTTCACTGGAAGAGCAGCCGGTTTTCCATGCGAATTGCGGCTGATCCGGATTTCCCGCCGCTTCATTGGGAAAAGTACGCGCAAGTCCCTTTGAGAAATCACAATGGAAGATCAGGCCGGGCGAATGGATCCATGTTTTCTTTTGTTCTTCTTTTCGCCGAAGGAGATCGCCTGTTGCTGTAAGAAGACGGGAATGGAATTCGGGTGCGGAGATATACTTTTTCGGCTGGAACGAGATCTTCTCCGGCGCTTTTTTCCCGAAGGACCGGACCGCGTTTTCTCCGAACAAACGGATCGGAATCCCGTCGGATCCCACGAAATCGACCTGTCCGCGAATCACATCGACCTGTATTCCCTGTTCGGTAATTTCCGTGTGAAATTCAGTTCCGTGATCCACAATTTTTCCGAAAGGAGAAGAGACGGTGAATCCGACTCCCTCTGGAGGGACAAAGACGCTGAGGTTTCCGAATGTGCAGAAAACATGATTCGGATTGTTCACTTCAAATTGACAAGGCCCCTGCACAATTTGCTGAACGCCGTTTTCCAGAGTGATCTGGATCATTCCGCTTTTGAGCCGGATCGATTCCCCGCTTGCGAGAGCTTTTCCCCGCGGGCAAGGAGTAAATCCTTCTTCCCATTGGGGATCGATCAGTTCGGTGATTCGGGCCATGGGAACCGGGGCAAAAGAATCGGAAGTGGCGCTCTCCCTGCGAAAATGATCCCAGAGGAACATCCCGGCAAGCAGAAGTATGCAGGAAGCGAGAAAGATTGCGAAATAAGGACTTTCCTTTTTTCGTATTACCGGTTTCTTTTTCTGTGTGAAAAGGGACTTGCGGACAGATTCAAAGAAAGAGTCCGGTTTCTTTTCGTATTCCAGCGGGGGAAGTGTCAATGGAACAGACGCTTCACTCTGATTCTGAAAATCGGGCAAAGAGATCTCTTCCTGCTGGGCAAGATTATGATTCCCCTTTTTCCCGTTCGATTTGAAATTTCTCTTTAAGCAAAAGATCGGCAAGGATATTTCTCTTTAAAAGGATCAGGATCTTTCTGTCGTTTTCGATACCGGCAAGAAGTTCATCCAGTTCCTGTTCCGAGATCTCATTATGAACAAATCGGGAGATCAGGATAAAAGGAGAGGTGCGTTCCATATCAGATCTCCTTTAATTTCATATGGAGGGCGCGTTCGACGCATTCGTGGAGCATTGCCCGAACACGGCCCAGCAGTTTGTAAATTGCGTTTGGCGTTTTTCCCGACTGTTCGGCGAGTTGCAAACTGCTTACATTATCAAAGTAAACAAGCTGGATGAGTTCCTGTAATTCGGGCGAAAGTTTTTTCAAACAAAGATCAAGAGAAAGCAGTTTTTCGTCCAGAGTCGGAATAAAGATCGGCGAGATTCGGTTCGTCTTCCTGCTTTTGAGATAAATAATCCATGATCTTCGCGAGATTTTTCGGTAAATTACTCTGATATTTTTTCCAGCTTCGGGCAGCCATGTTTTTAGTGATCGTCTTGAGAAGAGCGGCGATTTTTTCGGGATCATATTCCCATGATTCCGCTTTTTCAACGAAATAGACGTAGGTATCGTGAACGATATCTTCCGTAAGGGAAGCCGCCGGAGCGTTTTCAAAGGCAACGATCTGAACAAGCCGGTAATTTTTCATGAAAATTTCCGACGCCTGTTCTTTCGTTAATTTTTTTGTATTTAAGGACATTTTTAACCGTTTTCCGATGAACTGAAAGTGGAATGATCCTTCTTCCCTCTTTGGAATCATTGTAAACAGAACATTTTCAATCAGAAAACCTGCCGGAAAAAATGGAATTCTTTTCCGTTTTCTTCAAAATAATTCTGTTTTTGTGAAAAGAGGAAAAAGAAAGGGGCAGGGCGATTCTGGATAATCGCGGATTCTGATCGTCTTTTCTCATTTTGACCGGTATTCACGGGACCTCTCCCCCTTCTATTAAGACCGGTTTGATCTACAATTTCAAGGAAGGAAAAACGAATCTCGTTTTTATTTTTTTGCGAAAATTTTACAGGGAGAGAAAAATGACGAAATTGGGAACGGCGCTGACGCCGTCGGCCGTTAAGGTAATGCTTCTCGGAAGCGGTGAACTTGGCAAGGAAGTTGTGATCGAGATGCAGCGGCTTGGCGTCGAAGTGATCGCGGTGGACCGATACGAAAATGCGCCGGCAATGCAGGTTGCCCATCGGCATTATACAATCAATATGCTTTCTGCGGAAGACCTGCGATCCGTAATCGAAAAAGAGAAGCCGGATTATATCGTTCCCGAAGTCGAAGCGATCGCGACGCCTGAACTCCTCAAGCTGGAAGAAGAAGGATACAACGTGATTCCGCGCGCAAGAGCGACCTGGTTGACTATGAATCGCGAAGGGATCCGCCGACTGGCCGCCGAAGAACTCGGATTGCCGACCTCTCCTTACCGATTCGCGGCTAATTATGAAGAATTTCGCGCCGCAGTCGAGGAAATCGGGATTCCCTGTGTCGTTAAACCGATCATGAGTTCCTCCGGACATGGACAAAGCGTTGTCAAAACGGCCGAGGATATCGATACCGCCTGGAAGATCTCCCAGGAAGGGGGCCGCGCGGGCGCCGGAAAAGTGATCGTCGAAGGATTCGTCAAGTTCGATTATGAAATTACTCTGCTCACCGTCCGGCATATCGATGGAACAAGTTTCCTTCAGCCGGTGGGACATCATCAGGTCGGCGGCGATTATCAGGAATCCTGGCAGCCGCAGCCGATGAGCGATACCGCTCTTGCCAAGGCGCAGGATATCGCTCGAAAGATCACCGACGCGCTCGGAGGCCGCGGGATCTTCGGAGTCGAACTGTTCATCTGCGGAGAGGATGTTTTCTTCAGTGAAGTGAGTCCCCGTCCGCATGATACGGGCATGGTGACCCTGATCTCCCAGGATCTTTCAGAATTCGCGCTTCATGCCCGGGCCATCCTTGGACTTCCGATCCCGAATATCGCGTTTCATGGTCCTTCCGCGTCGAAAGCGATTGTTGTTGACGGCACTTCCCGTCAGCCTGCGTTCGATAATCTGAATGAAGTTCTCGCCGAACCGGATACGAACATGCGCATTTTCGGCAAAGGGGAAGTCAATGGACATCGCCGGGTCGGAGTTCTTTTGGCCCGTGGAAACAGTATCGAAGAAGCGCTCGAAAAAGTCGAACGAATGAGAAAGAAGCTTAAAACGGAACTGTAATCCGGATTTGAACTTCAGCGGAGAGATCCGGACAGAGATCCGGCTTGGTCAATGAGTCCCCTTTATTGCTGTAAAGGGGATTTTTTTTGCGAATGATCGCGAATGATTTTTTCGGGGAGTGAGGAAGATCCCCTTTTTCAGGAAACGAGAACCTCTTCCAGATCTTCGTAGATCGTGAAGAATTGATCCAGACAGGTTCGATTGAACAAAAACAGACTTTCTTCATTCAGTCCGCACAGGGAGATCTGATATCCGTAAGGGAGCAGCTGTTCTTGATACCAGAGAAGCATGCTCAGGATCGAGATGTCGAAAACCATATTTTCCTGAAAATCGAAAACGAGGTGATCCCAGCCTTGAATGTTGATGATCCGGTCGAAAACCATGGACCAGTGATTGTAGTTCTGATCGCCAAAGAACTGGAAATCTTGTTCCTCAAAAACGAGGAGTTTTTTTTCCGGGATCAGCTGTAAATTGGGGATATTCCAAAAATCATTGTCCAAAGTACTGATCGGGAGATCAAGATCGATATTCATAAAATCAGGTTCCTTATATTTCATACTTTTTCGCGGTAAAACCTATTTGTTCAATACTTTTAGGTAAAGGAAAGGGAATCGTACTGTTTTTATAAAAACAGGTCAAGAGAGATTCTGTGTAAGTGTACGTCCTTTTTTTCGCTTGATGCTGTTCGGAGAAAAAAAGAAACGGGTTTTTTGTCCATAATTCTCCTGTGATTCCTTATGATTAATATTATCGGTAAAATTTATGGAGATTAACCAAATTTTTAACCGGAATAAAGAAGAAAATCTTAAAAATGATAATAGACGGCACTTTTTTTGGAAGGTTAAGTTGGTAAGATTGGATAAAATAGTGTATATTTCAGTTCGTTTAGATATTTTCGGGTTTATGCTTTTGGCTCATATCCGCGAAAATTTCATCCAGCGGAGTTCCAATTGCAGTGCTCTGTAGTTGGCAACGCAAAGAGTAGAACAGATAAATCAGCGACCAACAGGAGCGGCGCCTCGGCAACCGCAAGCCCGTAATGGAGGGAGCGAAGCGACCGGAATTACGGAATCAACATCGCCCGGGCACTTGTGGTTCAACCCTAATCGAATCACAATGTTTATTAGAGATTCCAACCCCATTACAGAGCGGCGGCTCCGCCGCCGGGAATCACGATATTACTTCACCTGGTCGGAACTACCGATAACCGGCGCCCCGATAGGGGCAGTGCATTCCAGCCCGGGGCAAGGGAGCGAAGCGACCGGCACCCCGGGTCAACGAACCCCCAACAGCAGCGCGCTGTAAGCGCAGTGCAAAAAGAACAACAGGTAAATCAGCGACCAACGGGAGCGGGTTCCCGGCAACCGCGCGGAAGCGCGAACTGGGTGCGGCGCCTCGCCGCCGGTGCTTCGCCGTAATGGGAGATTTTGTTTTTTAAAAATTCACCGTTTATCAGGAGAAGGCTTCCTGAACACTGTCAAAAATCTCAAAAAACTGATCTAAACAGGTTCGATGAAGGATCTCTTTCGCTTCCGGATGAAGGGCGCAGAGGGCAATTTTGTACTGCTTTTGCGCAAGTTTTTCTCTGAACCAGAGAAGCTGACTCAACATTGAACTCGTAAGGAGAAAGGTGTTTTCAAAATTGATCAGAAAACGTTTACAACCGTTTATACGTAAAATTTCATCAAGCATGGATTGCCATTTACCGTTTTCCTGAACGAAGAAAAATCGATTTTCGGGAATGTCAAGAATAACCGTGCTGTTGAGTTTCGATAAACTTAACTCGGGATGCGATTCGCTTATATCGGAAATATTCGGTCCAAATTTCATCGCCTGAATTTTATTGATGATTTCTGCTTGAAAATAATCTGAGGCCATTACGGCTTTTCCTTCCTTTTTGGGGCAATTCCTTATTGATCTCTCGATTTTTCGCCGATTTTTCGGCCGGAAAATTGCGATCAATCTATCTTTTCTCTATCTAAGCAAAATTTATGCCATTTAACCTGCTAATATCGAATATTTGATAATTTTAAAGCCCGAACGTGTGAAATCGATCCATCTAAGCCTGTTAAGCAAAATGGTCCCTTCGAAAATCATCATTTTTCTCTATGAATTATAAAATAAAAAAAGAGAACTATTGCAAAAATGCAATACTTTCATGGACTTTTTGCAAATTTGCATTGTAAAAAGAAATGATTGCTTTTTTCATTTTTTCCTGTATAATAGGATCCAAAGGAATCATGTTCCCATAATCCCAATTTAAGGATGATTTATGTTTTTACTCTATTTTAACTGGATATTGACGATTTGCGTGCTGGTTTTCTGCTATTTTTGCTTTGTGAAACCGCGCAGAGACCGTTTGGACTTTCATGTTCTCAAATCGGAGTACAGGGAATCTTTTTTTCATTTGATTACCGAGAATATCTCGATCAGTTTTTTCTGCAAAGAAGTGGAAAATGATTTTCGATATATCAACTGCAATAAATTGTGCAAGGAGTGCCTGGGACGCGAATTGATCTCATTCACCGACTTTGATATTTTGCCTCGTGATCTTGCGGAAAAGACCCGGGCTTGCGATGAAAGCCTTTTGGATAAACCGCTGGGGACCGTTGCCTTCTTCGAAGAAAAGTATATCGATCATTCCGGGGGAGAAAAATACGTAAAAACCTATAAGCAGATCGTTCGAACAAGCACCGGTTCAAGGGTACTGCTGGGAATCGGAATCGATATCACCGAAGAAGTTCTTCTGAGGAAAAAATATGAAGAAGGAAAAATCCTCTTTCAGACGATTATGGACAATATCCCCGTTGGAATCGTTTTACGGGACGTCGATGATCAGAAACGATTTCTTTTGTGGAATAAGGAAAATG
>JAUNSU010000152.1 GCA_030539035.1 Planctomycetia bacterium | reverse complement strand
TGTCCGAACTCACGCAGAGATTCTTTACTGCATTCTTTCCCTTCGATATTGGCGTAAGGAACTTCGAGCGTTGCTCCGAGAAGGGCACCTTTCTGTTCACCTGCCCAAGTTGCAAAGGTCTTTTGCGTTTTCATATCGGAAATATATGTCTTGCCGTCAACTCCTTTCACCGCCTCGTAATTGTACTCTTTGCCTTTCTGAATCTTGGCCAAAATCACGGAAAATTTCTTCAGATTATCCAGCATCTCTTTTCGGAACGGCGGTGTAAAGAAAAGCATCTGATGAAGACTTGGCGGATCATCGTAAAGCTCCGGACAATGGAAATCAAAGCAGATCAGCGCGGAAACCGATTCCCAGCTTTTGATCATCTTTTTCAGGGCCTTCACTGAAGGATAGATCTCCTGAATATAGTCCCGATTCGGATCGTGCGGGATCCGGTTCTTTCCCTGATCACCGTCTTCGACTCCGTCCTTATCGATAAACGGAACAAACCGAATCTCCGTATTTTTTCGGAACCATTTTCCTGTTTCCGTATCGGACAGCGCCGTTTCCAGAATCCCTTCGGCAGTATAAAGCGCGATCTGTTCACAAGCGTGATGGGTTCCGGTCAATACGATTCCGATCTTCTTTTCGCCTGCCTGAAAATCACTGATTCGAACCATTTCAACGGCCCGATCCTTCTTCGATCGGGTCAAGATCTCCTTCTTCAAAAACGGGGAATTCTTATACCTGGAAAGAAATTCCTCCAAATCGAATTGTGTGTAAGGAATCCCGACCGAAAAACGGACTTCATGATCGTCTTTTGTAAAAGTGAAATCAAACTGATCCCGTTTTTGACCGCAGGGACCGAGCCATTTCCAGCTCTTTCCGCCGTCCCGACTGAAGGCCGGACCGCGTGTCGAAAGAGGAGGTCTTTTTGTAAACTGGAAATGCAGCGTCTCTCCTTCCGCTCCGAATACCCGGAACGACCAGTAGAACCATTTCCCGGAAGAGTCCCGCATATCCTGATGGATCTGAACTGTATGGCCCTGAACGGAATCGACGATAATATTTCCGCCGGGATACGCCGTATCGATTCGGTATTCCTTTCCCATACAGGAACAGATCAATGCGAAAAAAAGAACAAACAAACAAAAAGTTCTGAACATGATACCCTCACTTTTCTTTCAATTTTGGATTTACGCAAACAGAGATTCTGTTTTTCAGTATATCAAAAAAATGATCGCGGCGCAACCGTCGGCTTAAAGCACTTTTCTCTCATTCATTTTTGTTAAAATTTTATGGATTTTACTTCGAAAAAGAAGTCTTTAGATCAGATTTTACCTATTTTATCAGTGTTTATCGATTAAATTTTATCGATAAACTAATTTTTTCAAAAATATTTTCCTTTCCCAATATTTTTAAACTTATATTTATAAGGACTTATATAAAACTTGCCGAAAACGGAAAATTTTATTGCTTTTCTTTCCGGAAATACTCAAAAAAATGCTTGTAATTACTTTATGCTTGAAGTATAATCGTAGTAGTCAGGTGGGGGAAGTCTGTATTTAAAGAAAAAACAACGGGGAAAGAGTGCAAAACAGTTCAGCGTTTTTTTCGTTCTTTCCTCAGTGAAACGCAGCAGTAAAACGTGTTTCCGTAATATTTCCGTAATGTTTCCGGTCTTGGGAATCCAAAGAGAAAAATTGCAGGTGAAGAGATGGATCTGTCATTTAGAAAATTGAAAGCATTCACTTTGGTGGAGTTGCTGGTGGTCATCGCAATTATCGGGATACTGATCGGGTTACTTTTACCGGCGGTTCAGGCCGCACGGGAAGCTGCTCGCCGAATGCAGTGTTCCAATAATATCAAACAGCTTGCGCTTGCGATGCACAGCTATCACGATGCCAACAACGCACTTCCTTTTTTGGGAATGTGGAGCCGCGGAACAAAATATCCCTATCCGCGAATTAACTCGGTTGTCGCTTTAATGCCTTTTTTCGAACAGGCACCGTTCATGGAAGGAATTTTGTCCTGGACTTCAACTACAACAATGGCGCACGGGGGATTGCTGACGGATCTTCCCGAATCGGCAATCGTTGATGATATTGCAGCGCTTAAATGCCCGAGCGATCCGGTTCAAAATACCGCCGGCCAGAGCGGAAATGCCGGTTATTGGCAAATCGCCGGTCGAAATTACTGCTATTGCAGCGGCGATTTTCCGGATGCCGGAATTTACAAATACAGGGAAAATGCTTCTCCTAAAAGTATAAGCACCGCTTCCTGTATCACCCAATTTAAGTTGTACAACAACAATACCAGAACGGCAATGGTTTCTTACGATCCTTCCGGATATCATTCGTTCGCTTCTGTCCTCGACGGAACGAGCAATACCATTCTCTGGGGAGAGGTTACCCGCGGCGATAAGAGCAATTCCAAGTATATTAAAACTTCCGCTTACGGAGGAATCCTTCCCGCGTATGATGGGGAGGTCGTTGGCTCGGTACCTGTTGTCGACAATTGCTTGAGTTCCAGTCTTCGGGCAACGGATCCCAATTTTTGGTCCGGTACCGATGTGTATTTCATGATCGGAGGAGTTCGAGCTTACGATGCAAATACCAACTATTCCGCGTTTAACACCATTGCTCCGCCGAATTCTCCCAGATGCATCTCGACGAAAACTGATGAGCGCGGTTTGGTCTCCATAAGCAGCTATCACAGCGGCGGAGCCAATGTCGCCAAATATGACGGCTCGGTCCTTTTTATTCCCGATACGATTAACGCGGTTACCGCAGGCCTTGCCGGCGATCCGCAGATTAAAACTTCCGGAAGATCCGATTTCGGTGTATGGGGCGCTTTGGGATCCTGCTCCGGTGGTGAATCCACCGCTTTGTAGTTTTTCATGATCAGGAGGTCTCTTTCAGGGGGCCTCTTTTTTTCACTTTGTCTCCCCTGTTTGGGACTTGGATGTTTTTTCAGACAGGGGATCGTTTTTAAAACATCCGCGCCGTTTCTCTTTTCAAAAATTTCTTTATTCCTTGACGGTTGATTTTTGAAAAGAATCTGTATAAGTTTTGTTTTTTCGCTGGAAAGGTTTGTTTCTTATGGCCAGATATTTCTTCGCGGTTCTCTCCGTTCTTCTTTTTGCATGCTTGCCGGGATGTCTCAAACCGTTGCCCGACGGAATGCCCGACCTCGTATCGTTTCAAGCCAAGGTGGTCCAGGACGATAAACCGCTTGAAGGGGCGCATGTCGTCTTCAAAGGAGAAAAAAATCATTTTCTCGTCGATGGAGTTACCGACTCCAACGGGATCGCCCAAATGAAAACCCAGGGAAAATTTACAGGAATCCCTTGCGACAACTATAGAATTTCTGTCGAAAAAATCGTTCGGACTCCCAGCAAGTATGATGGTATCCCGGCCCCCCCGGAAGAAGATCAGAAAGCAATCGATGAATTGGCGAAAAAACGGGCCGCAGAATACTGCCCGACCCATTCTTATGTTGAAGCCAAGTTCGGCAATGTGAAGACAAGCGGTTTGACCGTGAATGTCGATAAAGCCGGGAGTGTCGATCTCAATGTTGGAAAACCGGTCGATAATATTACGATTCCGCCCGGGACTGCCGCCAAACCCTGATGCTGCTTTGAGGTGTTTCTTTTACTATGAATTCCGATAATATGAATGATTCTCAACAGGAAAATAATCAAAAAGATCCTTCTTTGATGCCCGAAAATATTTTGCAATCTTCCGGAAACGGCGGTTCTGAATGCAAGGAATCGCCGGCTTTGGAGAGAAATGCGGATTCTTTGTCCGAGGAAAATAGCGGAGATCTCCAAAATAAGGCTTCTCTCGGTGAAGAGGATTCCTCCGATTCCTTCGACGAACTCGGGGAAACGACTTTCTGGGAATTGAAGCTGCCTGTTTCGACGGGAGACGATACCGGCGTTCGTTCCGATCTCGTTCCCGATGCTTTTCCTGATCTGAAGGATCCTGTTGCTGCTTCCGATCCCGATCCGAATGCCCGGACAGATGCCGGGTCTGAAGAATCCGAATCGCAAGATCCGTCCGGCAGTATAAAAGATCATTCCTCGACAATGGGGCCGAAGGCAGTCGGGACCGAGATCTTTCCGAGCGGACGGCGGCGTACATCGGCTTCTTCCAATGCAAAAGAACTGGGAGCCGGCGTCGGCAACAGTACAAAAGATATTGTCCGCGACAATACGGAAAAAAACGGTTTTCTGGGCTCCGGGTCTGTTAATAAAATCCTTTCCAATGCCCCTTCTTCTTTGAATTCCAGTATTACGCTGGGGAATCAGTACCGCTTGCTGGAACGTGCGGGAAAAGGAAAGATGGGGGAAGTCTGGAAAGCTTTTGATATGGTCGGGAATCGGGTCGTTGCCCTGAAGTTTATTCCCCGTAATATCGAAGGATATAAATATGCCGTTCTCAAGGCAAAGAGTACTTTTAAAGCAACGCATGATCTTAATCATCAGTATATTTGCCCAACCCATTCCCTGTTGGAAGATCCGGATTTCGGATACTTTCTCGTGATGAAATGGATCCCGGAGAATCTGAAGGAAACGCTGGAAGATAATAAAAAAAATGATCCTTCCGGAAGACTTCCCGATTCCATTATCCAGCCCATTATTTTTGATCTGGCCGACGCGCTGGATTTTTTGCATGAACACAATGTGATCCATCGGGACATTAAGCCGGCGAATATTGCGGTAATGAGGAAAAAAGACGAGTCGTTTGAGTCGGCCTCCCTGATCGATTTCGGACTTGCGGTTTCTCTGGATTATAAAGGTCCCGCGGACAGTTTTTATCAGTTGAGCGGAACGCCGAGCTATATGCCGCCCGAGCAGTGGAAAAACGATCAGCAAGGTCCGCGATCGGATCAGTATGCCTTGGCTGTTGTCGCATACGAACTCTTTTCCGGACATCGGCTTTTTACAGTGAAAAATATAAGTGATCTGGAGCTGCACGTTCTTTATACGGCTCCGAATCCGATTGATCATGTTTCTGCGCGGATCAATAATGCCCTTCTGAAAGCCCTTTCCAAAAAGCCGGAAGATCGTTTTCCGACCTGTCGGGCCTTTGCGGAGGCGATGTTTCCGCCGAAGCAGCCGATCACCTTTTGGAAGAGCTGGGTCTTTTGGGCTCTGTTTTTGGCCGCATTGGCTCTTCCTTTTCTGTTTGGTTATCCGTTCCAAAAAGAAACCGTTCTTCCGGAGCATCAAAAACTTCAGCTTTATGATTTTGTGCTGAATCCGAATGTTCGGGATCCGCTTGGATTTACACTCGAAAAATCGTGCCAAGTTGTTCCCAAGTTCCGTTCGATGGAGGTCCCTTCGCCGACTTCGCAGAAATCTTTTCGGATCGACAATAAAAGTCTTTCTCCAACGGAAAATCATAAAGAGAAGAACTGGTCGTGGACATGGTCTGAGAAGAATAAGTCCGGAACGCTGACGTTGAATAATTATACAGGCGGGTCGATTATCGTTCGCGGGGTCTCTGTGGATCTTGTGCTCCCGGACGGATCGAAAAACGACGTCTCTTCGCCGAATACGGACGCGCTCTTTGTCGATGGAAATTTGGCGATTCGCGCAAATGCCCGATCTTCTCTTTCGCTTTCCGGCGGTCTTTGGTGCCGCAGTCAATTTACCTTTACCGATCAAGCGGCCGATGGAAAAGGAAAGCCGGAAGATCGGCCCGCATTGAGCATTAACGGAAAGAAGATCGATTACTTCGTCGATACCGCGGAAAATTTCAAAGCCGCGCTGAAAGCAAATGTCCTTAAGAAAACGATCCTGATCACAAAAAGTTTTCAGTCGGGTCCGATTAACGAGACACTTCCCGCAGAACAGGCCGGTTTTGTTGTTTTCCCAAGGCATAATGTCACCATTTTCAGTTCGGGAAATCATCGGATCGTCAAGAGTAAAGAGACGTCCGTCTTTTGTCCGCTCCTCAGGGTAGACGGTACTCTGGAGCTGGGGACCGGAGACGGAATGGGAAGTTCGACTCTTGCTTTCGACGGCGGGAGTGTTTTTACCGATGATAATAAAACCGAGTATCCTCATCTCTATTCAACAAAAATGGTTTGTGTTTCAACCGACAAAAGCAAGGTCTTTCGTTTTTATCCTCATGTTTTGGATCAGACGTCGAAATCTTCTCTTGTTTCTGTTTACGGTTTACTCAAATTTCATCAGGGAATCTATTTTCAGAATAATGTGAATATCAATTATTTTGATAATATGAGCCGCGATATTGGTTCGACTCGTGCTCATGTCGGCGGAATTTTTGTGGATACGACCGGACGGCTGGAAATGTCCGGAGGATCGATTCGAAATTGCCAAGGGGCTCTTTGCGGGGCGGTAAACGCTTACGGGGAGTTTATCATGTCCGGCGGTCTGATCGAGAACAATTGCTCTTACAATGGCGGAAATAATGTCGTTGAGGCGGGCGGTGTTCGTGTTTTCGGGACGATTTTTACCATGTCCGGCGGGGAAATTATCAATAATATCGCCTTGGCAAACGGAAATCTTGTTGCCGCGAACCGATGTGCGAAAGGGGGCGGTGTTCATGGAAGTTTCGGCGCCATGATTCACCTTTCCGGCGGTGCGATTCGCGGTAATATCAGTCTTTGGGCCGGCGGCGGGATCTATATGGGCGGCAGAGGAAATTCCAATTTGACGATATCAAAAGACGTGATCATTTCCGACAATGCGGCTCCTCTCGGCGGGGGAATTTACTCCACTTCCAATCTCTATGCTTCCGGAGGGCGAATCGAAAATAATCGTCTGATCGCGAAGGTCAGTTCAATGGCGGCACGGGGAGAAGGAATTTATATCAAGGAGTGGAATACTCCGGAAACCCAGGGGCGAGGACCGGTTTTGGCCCTGTCCGGAAATGTTAAAATTGACCCGAAAAATCCGATCTTTATCTGTTCCAACATTGCTTTGGGCCCTTTGCCCGGACCTTGTGTCTTTATTCCGATCCAGGTAACCGGAACGTTGACCGATCCGGAACAGAATTTTTCCTTTAATGTAGGAACAGCCGCTTCGATTAATGATAATTCGATTCGTTTGATCCGGTTTACGGGCAAAGATTTCAATCGAAAGAAAGAGGAGCTTGCCTCGCAATTCGCGAAATTCCATTTCGGCTATCTCGGCTTTACGGAAAACACGGCGTTCGAACTCGATCCGGTTCCCGCAACGGATAAGGAAAAATCGCGTAATCCGAATATCTCGGAAAAAGATATTCCTTCATGGTTCATGTATCTCAAAGAAAAAAAGGAAAATAAAAAAATTAGTGATTAGTGGGCGCGAATTTTTGAAACCACGGATGGGTTTTTGAAAAACCAATGTTTTTTGTGAAGACCGGGGAAGTTGAGAAAATTTAAGATACCGAACACGGTTTGAATCCGAGCGCTGGGACGGTGCCCATCTTGGGCACCCGGCGGCAACGCCGCCGTTCTGTGATGGTGTAAAATTCTTAGAAAAGATAATCTCCCCAAAGACCGAACAGCGCTATTATTTCACTCGGTTGGAATCGCCGAAAATCAGCGCCCCGACAGGGGCAGCGCCTTCCAGCCCGGGGCAAGGGAGCGAAGCGACCGGCACCCCGGGTCAACGACCAACCAACAGCAGCGCGCTGTAAGCGCAGTGCAAAAAGAACCAAGAACACAGAAAAGGGGTCGAACCCGAACAGGGAACTGCGCCCCGCCGCCGCAAGCCCGTAATGAAGTGAGCAAAGCGAACGGAATTAGGGAATCAATATCGCTCGCGGGATTGTGGGGCAACCCTTATTCGAATCACAGCGTTTTTTATAGATTTTCCCCCATCACAGAGCGGCGGCGTTGCCGCCGGGGATAAGCGAGGACGCTTACCCATCCCAGCG
>JAUNSU010000240.1 GCA_030539035.1 Planctomycetia bacterium | reverse complement strand
CCCACTCCCCACTCCCAATTCCTCACTCCTCACTAATCACACCTCACCAATATTGCAATATTTCCGGGAAGAATTACAATAGTGGGAACGGGATTGCCGTTTCGTTTCCATTATATTCATAGAAAAGGAAGAAGAAGACCGAAAATGTCCGTATCTCAATCTGTTTATTTTGATCCGGCTGCGGAAACCATGTCGCAAGATCAGATCAAGGATCTTCAAAATCGAAAATTGAAGGAAATCGTCTCTTATGTCTGCAAAAACAACGCGGTTTACAGGGAAATGTACCGGGAAGCGGGGATCGATCCGGACAACTTCGCCGGACTTTCCGATGTTGATAAGCTCCCGATTATCTCCAAAGAGACCTTTCGAAAGACCTATCCGCTCGGTCTTCTTTGCCGGGACAAGAGCGAACTTCGGGAAATGCACATGTCGAGCGGATCGACAGGAACTCCGGTCGTCATGCCCTATACGATCAATGATCTCAACCAATGGGCCGACTGCATGGCGCGCTGCTATCGAATGGCGGGAGCCTATCCGGGCGATCCCGTTCAGATCACCCCGTCTTTCGGACTGTTCAACGGCGGATTCGGAATGTTTCATGGTGCCCGAATGGCTGAACTCTTTATTATTCCGACCGGATCCGGCAATACAGAGCGCCAGATTCGACTCGCAAAAGACTTCGGAACCAAAGTTTTGACCGCAGTCGTCTCCTACGGGATCCGTATCATTGAGATCATGGAAAAAATGAAGATCGATCTTCCGGAATTGAAGGCCGGACTCTTCGGTGCAGAAACCTTGACAGACGCGATGACCGATCAGATCAGAAATGGACTCGGTATCGACGTCTTCAATATCTACGGAATGACCGAAACAGGCGGCGTCGGAACACTGGGATGCGATTGCGCGGATCATTCCGGGATCCATGTCTGGGAAGATCAGTATTATCTCGAAATTCTCGATCCGAAAACACGCAAGCCCCTTCCCGACGGAGAGTTGGGAGAATTGGCCGTTACTTCCTTGACCCGGGAAGCTCTTCCTGTCATTCGATTCAAAACAGGCGATTTGACCCGAATTATCAGCCGGGAAAAATGCGCGTGCGGCCGAACCCATCTGAAAATTGCTCATATCTCGGGAAGAACGGATGATATGCTGATCATCAAAGGAGTCAATTTCTTTCCCACGCAGGTCGAACAGGCCCTCTTGGAGATCCCGGGCGTTCATCCGCATTATCAGATCATTATCGAAGAACATGCCGGCGTCAAAGATATTCGCGTCAACGTTGAAGCGGAAGAAGGGGTTACCGGGTATATGGTCGAAAAACATCTCAAGGAACGACTTGGATTTTCCCCGAAAGGAGATATTTTCAAGCCGGGTACCCTTCCCCGCCAGGAAGGAAAAGCCGTTCGCGTTTTTAAAAACTGATCCGGAAATATCAAAAAAAAACCGTTTATTACCATAAAAGGGAATAAACGGTTTAAACGTGAATGACGTTTTATGCTCTCAGACGAGTTCCTTTCTGGAACTTACGAGTGTACGCAGGCGTTCTGCCAACAGAGCGAAGTCGAACGGTTTTCGGAATGTTTCGTTAATGATCGATCGATCAAAACTCATTCCTTCGCCATCATCGGGAAGAAGAATGGCAATAAGGATGATTTCTGAAAACTCTTGACTCTTTCTCAAATTCTGGCAGATTTGCAGCGCTTCGGCTCTTCCGATCGAAAAGTCGACCACGATGCAATCCGGATGAAAACTTTCCGCCTGAATTCCGGCGTCGAAACCGCTGGAAGCGATCGCGACTTTGAACGATTTTTCTTCAGGAAGAACGTGTTTGACATTCTCTATCAATACCTGATCCTGGGCTACCACAAGGATCTTGGCCATTGACTCGTCTTCGAGACCGTAAATTGGCATTCCATGATCCTTAAGGAATCTTATCAGGTAATCGCGCGGTATGCGTCGATCCTGAGACCCGGGAATTCGATAACCTTTCAGACGCCCGGAATCAAACCATTTGCTTACGGTTCGTGGGGCTACCTTGCAGATCTTGGCGACCTGACCAGTTGTAAAAACTTTCATTACAGGCTCTCCGATTT
>JAUNSU010000239.1 GCA_030539035.1 Planctomycetia bacterium | reverse complement strand
AAAATCACGATTCTTTTTGCGAAGAACAGGTCCGCCGAATCGCGTCGGACGATCTTCCGGAAGAGATCCTCCGCAAAAGCCAAAAATTCGCGGTATCCGAAGCGATTCGGGAAACCGACCGCGCCGCGTATCAGGCAATGGAAGCTCTGATCCATAATTTGAACACGATGCACAGCCGCGCCGGTGCGCAAACGCCGTTCTCTTCGATCAATTACGGAATGGATACAAGTCCCGAAGGACGCATGATCATTAAAAATGTCCTGCTGGCTCATGAAGCGGGACTCGGACAGGGAGAGACGCCGATCTTTCCCATTCATGTCTTTCGTGTCAAAGAAGGAATCAATACCGATCCCGGCGACCCGAATTACGATCTCTTTCAGCTGGCGTGCCGCGTAAGTGCCAAACGGCTGTTCCCCAATTTCGCCTTTCAGGACGCGCCTTACAATCTGAAATATTACAAACCGGGAAAACCGGAAACGGAAATCTCTTATATGGGCTGCCGGACCCGTGTGATCGGAAATGTTTACGATCCTCAAAAAGAGATCTCCTGGTCCAGAGGGAATTTGAGTTTTACTTCCATTAACCTTCCCCGCATCGCGATCAAAGCCAATAAAAATATCCTCTGGTTCTTTGAGGAACTGGAACGAAAAATGGATCTTTGCGTCGACCAGCTTCTCGAACGCTTTAAAATCCAAAGTTCGAAAACGCGCAAAAACTTTCCCTTCCTCATGGGACAGGGGATCTGGCTCGGCAGCGATCAGCTCGGAGAAGAGGATGAGATCGGAGAAATTCTCAAACACGGAACCCTGTCGCTCGGATTCATCGGACTTGCGGAATCATTGAAAGCGCTCACCGGATATCATCACGGTGAAAAAGAATCCTCTCAAAATCTCGGCCGCGATATCGTTTCCTTTATGCGGCATTATCTCGATGAAAAAAGCCGCGAAAAGGGCCTGAATTTTACCCTGCTGGCAACTCCCGCCGAAGGGCTTGCCGGACGTTTTCTCGAAAAGGACCGCGCGCGATTCGGAATTCTGGAAGGGATCACCGATCGGGAATATTACACCAACAGTTTCCATATTCCTGTTTATTTTCCGATTCCGGCCTATAAGAAGATCGAACTGGAAGCCCCGTATCATGAATTGACAAACGCGGGCCATATTACCTACGTCGAACTCGACGGCGACTTGACGCAAAATCCGAAAGCGTTCGAACAGATCGTTCACGCCATGCGCAAAGCGGGGATCGGATACGGAGCGATCAATCATCCGGTCGATCGGGATCCGGTTTGCGGTTTTAACGGGATCATCAATGATGTCTGTCCTCAATGCGGACGCGAAGAGGGGGAGATCCCCTTCGAACGGATCCGCAGAATCACCGGATATCTTGTCGGAACGCTCGATCGTTTTAACGATGCCAAGAGAAAAGAGGTGGAACAGCGTGTCGCACACAACGGTATTATCGAAGATTAAATCAGAAATATTACATCAGGAAGGAGATCATGATCATGGAAGAATCACGCAAGCTTCGCATCGCGGGCACAATATCCGAATCCGTTGCCGACGGTCCGGGTCTTCGTTTTGTCGTTTTTCTTCAAGGGTGTCCGCGCTCATGTCCCGGCTGCCATAATCCGCAAACGCAGGACATGAACGGCGGATACGAGATCACCATCGGGGAGATTTTATCGGAAATCCGCAAGGATCCTCTGTTGACAGGGATTACACTTTCGGGAGGGGAACCGTTTTTACAGGCGAGCGCGCTCGTTCCGTTTCTTAAAGAGTGCCGCGCGCTCGGGCTTGATGTGATCACTTACACCGGCTGGACCTTTGAGCAGCTGACGGCGGCGAATAATCCCGACTGGAACGCACTGATCGCGGAATCGGATATTGTTGTCGACGGGCCTTACATACAGGAGCAGCGATCGCTTCAGATCAAATTCCGGGGATCGAAAAACCAGCGAATGGTCGATGTTTCCCTTTCCCTGTTAATGCTTTCAGTTCACACCCAGGAGGTTTGAGCTGCCGTCGCAAGCCCGTAATGAAGTGAGCGAAGCGAACGGAATTACGGGCTTGCGGTCGGTTGCGAGGTACCGCTCC
>JAUNSU010000023.1 GCA_030539035.1 Planctomycetia bacterium | reverse complement strand
ATCTGCGGTTTCCGAAAAACTCCAGATTCGCCGAAAGGCCCATCCGTGTTCATCCGTGTATATCCGTGGTTTCAAAAAGAAACCTGAACGAACAAACCAAAAATTCTCGAAAAACAAGCAATAAAATCGATCTGAGGTTTCCGAAAAACTCCAGATCCGCCGAAAGGCCCATCCGTGGTTCTCCGTATTCATCCGTGGTTTCAAAAAGGAGGATTTTTTCAAAAATTGGCGGTTCTGAAAACCGTATTACCGAAAAAATCCTTAAATTTATAGAAATACTTTGGGGAAAAGGGCTTTTTTACTCTCTTAAAGAGATAAAATATTGACCTTTTTTTATTAAGCTGTTAAAATAAAACAGTTGGAATCGAATTTTGTATTCAGATTTTTCTTTTACAACGAGAAAAGATATTCAGGAGCTTGTCGATGACAGGTAAAAAAGCAGCTCTTTATTTTATGGGAATGATCCTTTGTCTTGCCGCCACTTTTGTGCAGGCGCAAGAAAAGAAAAGCGATCAGGAGTCGTTGTACAGCAAGGGACTTCATCTCTATTTGGACGGGCAATATGAGGAAGCGGCCGGGATTTTTGATCAGTATATGAACGAAGATCTTCAGGATCCCCGAAGCTGCTATTTCAGCGGTTTGTGTAAACTGAAGCTGGGGGATATTGAGACGGCAAAATACTTCTTCTTAAAAGGAGCGGCCCGGGAATACACCCCGAAGGGACGCCTGCTTAATGTCGCCGCCGCCTTGACCAAAATTCAGGGACAGGAACGATTTATGATCGAAGAGGCCCGTGCAATCATGAAGAAGGCCTGGGAAAAACGGGAAGAGGAACGACAGATCAAGATGTACGGGGAAACGGTAAGGCGTCAAAAAGACCTTCTTTCCCAAGAGAACCGTTTTTTAACCGAAAATCCGAATACGGGCGCCCCCAAAAAGGGAGAGTCCGGTGTTGCCGCCGATCTTCCGGTTGTATCGCCGATCAGCCCCCTTTCGAAGGAAGAACATGATGTCGCCAAAATCCCCGATATCGGGAATGTTAAAAGCGAAGATTATAAATTTTTCCGTGATGAGTTGGGAAAAACCATTCTCTCGACTTCGGAAAGAAAGCGAATTGAAGAACGGGAAAGAAGGGTCGTTTACACCGATCCCATGCAAAAGCCCGCCGCCGATGGGACGGAGTTCATCAATATTTACGATCCTATGCAAAGATATGTCGATACCAAGCCGTTTGTCAGCGATGATGATCCGGACGATCTTTATCAGGAGGCGGAAAGCAGTCCTCTTGCCGTCGTGTCCATGCTTCTGGATACAAAGCCTCAAGGCAAAAAGCCCGTTGCCGGTTCTCCAAATGAGATCATTGGCGGAATGCCCGGCGGAATGGACGGCCCCCCTTCGCCCATGGATATGGGAGGAATGCCCGGTGATCCAGCCGCTCCCGGTGCCGGGAATTTACCCAAGCGAACCATTAAAAATGAAACGGCCATTATGTTCCGGGGAAAAGATGTTCCCAACTCCCATACAGGCGATAATATCGCGATTCCCGATCCTTCCAAAGGACTCGATCTTTTTGAAAACGATCGAAAATATGCGCCGCCCGCCAAGGAACCGGCTCCCGGTGAAAATCCCGATATGCCGCCGATGGAATAATGGGATTTGCCGATCAGATCGAATTTTCTCACTTGGCGAACGTTCATAAAGACAGGATTTTTCTCCGATGCCGCGATTTTTTATCATTTGTTCACTGTTGATCGGTATGTTTTTTTTCGTTTCCTGTTCTTCGGAGGAAAAAACAGCGTACTCGAAGTCAAAAAATCTGTCCGTATTGACGACAGTAGATCCGATCGCGGATCTGGTGGAGAAAATTGGCGGTACTCGGGTCGAGGTATCCGTTCTCGTTCCCGCGGGAAGAGAACCGGAAACGTTTACACCCTCTCCCATGCGAATTGCGGAACTTACGAAAAATCGCCTTTTCTTCCGCGTCGGACTCGTATCGGAAGAAACGTTCCTTCCCAAATTGCAAACCAACGCGCCTGATATGAAGATCGTTGATCTTCGTGAAGGAGTCGCCCTGCTTGAAGATCACTGCGGACATGATCACGCGGATCACGATCATTCCCATCACGCGGAACCGGCGAATTCAAAAGATCAGAGCGATCATGCGAAATCAGAGGATCACGCCGATCATGATCACGCGGACCATGAACACAGCGATCATGATGAGGAAGCCCGAAAAATTCCTGAAGGGGATTACTGCGGGTCGAACGGAATGGATCCGCATATCTGGATGAGTCCCGAGGTTTTGAAAGGAATGATCGTCCGAATTGCGGAAGTTCTTTCGGAAATGGATCCGGAAGGGCGCGCAATGTTCGAGAAAAACCGCGATCTTTTGGATCAGGAATTGATCCGGCTTCAAAAGGAGATCCATGAAAAATTCAAAGGACTTTCTTCGAAGATCATTCTCGTTTTCCACCCGGCGTATGGATATTTTTGCCGCGAATTCGGATTGGAACAGCTTGCGATAGAGACGGGAGGAAAAGCTCCCCGGCCGCAGGATCTTGTATCCTGGATCACAACGGTCAACGAACGAAAGCTTAAAAAGATCATTGTTCAGCCGGAATTCAATCGAAATTCGGCAAAAGCGATTGTTGATCCTTTAAAAATTCAAATGGCGGATCATTCTCCGTTAAAAAAAGATGTTCTCGAAAGTATTCGGGAACTTGCGGAAATTATTGAAAAATAAAAGCCGATCATGGAGAAGCAAAATAATCTGTTTGATATAAAGGAATTTTCCCAGGCTCCCGATTGGGAGGCGGCGGATTCCTCTCAATGCCGAGTGGCCCGGGTCGTTTTTCCCGATGGTCCAGATGGATCTTTCGATTATCTGATTCCTGAAAAGTGGTATGAAAAAACAGCGCCCGGCGAACGGCTTCTTGTCCCGTTGGGAAAATCGAATCGAGCGGTGATCGTTTATTGCATTGATGTTGCGGAAAGATATGATGCGGCCGGACAGGGATTTAAACTGAAAGAAATTCTTCAGCCGATCGATCTTCAGCCCTTATTATCGCGCCGGATGCTGGATTTGGCGCAGTGGATCTCCGATCGGTATCTTTGTCCGCTTGGAACAGTTCTGGAAGCGGTTCTTCCCGCCGGCGTTCGCGATCAGGCGGGAACGAGGTTGACCACGGTTTATTCTCTCATCTCCAACGCGGAAGAAAAATTGCGCACAATCGCTGCCGGAAAAGCCGCGAATAAAAAAGGGGAGGATCTTCCCCTGTTGACGAGCAAACAAAAAAGAGCTTATGAGATTCTCCGGAATTCTCCAGAGCCCTTGACATTGACGGAATTGGCGAAAGCCGCCAAATGCACGTTGGTTCCGATCAATGCTTTAAAGAATATGGGTCTTTTTCAAAAGGGATCTGTGCGGCGCCGGGGATCCCTGTTTGAAGATTCCGGCGCAACGGTTCCCCGTCGGACCCCTTATATATTGAACGAAGAACAGAAAGCCGCTTATGATCGAATTCTGGAAGCAATTCGAAATCGGGAATCGGGCGCGTTCCTTTTACATGGAATTACCGGAAGCGGAAAGACCGAAGTCTATATTCAGGCGATTGAAGAGATCGTTCAATATGGAAAACAGGCGATTGTTCTGGTTCCCGAGATCAGTTTAACCCCGCAGACAGTTCGCCGTTTTCGGGAACGATTCGATTCCATTGCCGTTCTGCACAGTAATTTAACCGATTCCGAACGGCATGCGGAATGGGCCCGAATCGCTTCCGGAAAAGTCCAGGTTGTTGTGGGCGCCCGCAGTGCGATCTTTGCCCCGCTTCCCAATTTGGGATTGATCGTAATTGATGAAGAACATGAAAATTCTTTCAAACAGAACATCGCGCCCCGATATCATGCGCGGGAAGTTGCCCTGTTCAGGGCTCATCAGGAAAAGATCCCCTTGATCCTTGGATCGGCAACACCCTCGCTTGAATCCTGGCATCGGCAAAGTACAGGGGAATATCATCTCCTTTCCATTCGAAAACGTGTTCGCGAACTTCCCTTGCCAATGGTTCATTTGATCGATCTTCGAAGCGGAAACGAAGCCCGGTTTACCCGGGGATCCATTCACCGCGAGCTGCATATTTCGATCAAAAATGCCCTCGATTCCGGAGGACAGATCATTCTGCTTTTGAATCGAAGGGGATACTCGACCCAGATCCAGTGTCCTGCGTGCGGGGAAGTCCTGCAATGTCCCGAATGTGAAGTTGCTCTTACTCATCACAAAACGGAAGATATCGCGCTTTGCCATTATTGCGATTATCAGATCCCCGCGCCAAAAGCCTGTCCAAAGTGCGGTTTTACAGGGATCCGCTATTCCGGATTCGGAACGGAACGCCTGGAACAGGAATTGATTTCACGGTTTCCCGATATTCCGATTCTTCGGATGGATACCGATACAATGGCCGGACACGGTGCCCACGAACGAGCGCTGGACGATTTCCGCAGCGGAAAGTATCGTATTCTGCTCGGAACGCAAATGATCGCCAAGGGTCTTGATTTTCCAAACGTCGTTCTGGTCGGAGTGATCAATGCGGATACCGCTCTTCATTTTCCGGATTTTCGCGCTTCCGAAAGAACTTTTCATCTGATCACCCAGGTTGCCGGAAGAACCGGCCGAAGTGAAAGGGGAGGGCATGTGATCGTTCAAACATACAGTCCCGATCATCCCGCCATTTTAGCCGCACGTCAACATGATTTTATCGAATTTGCAAAAAATGAATTGAAGGATCGAAAAGAAATTGGATATCCTCCTTTTAATATGATGATCCGCTTTATCATACGGGGACCGGATGAAAAGAAAACCGAAGCGTTTGCCGGGGAATTCGCAAAAAAAATGCGTGAAGAAATGAATCTTCATCAGTCGAAAGAAGCGGTAAAATACGGATTACGCATATTGGGACCCGCCCCGGCTCCTTTCGCAAAACTTCGTTCCAATTACCGTTTTCATTTTTTTATCATCACATCAAACCCCGAAAATACCCTTGCGTTTTTAAAGAATTTCCTCGCGGCTCAAAAAAAGAACCCCGCCGAAATCGAATGGGTCGTCGATGTTGATCCCCTGGATATGCTTTGATAAAAATCGGTTATTTACAATTTGAGCAATGAAAAATGATAAAAACACTGTCGAGAAAGATGAATTATGAAAACATTTCATTTACAGCTTGCATTATGTTTGTGTTCTTTTGTTCTTTTGCTTTCAAGCGCATCTTGCGTATACAGTGCCGAACGGATATTTCTTGAAGCCGAATCGTTCAAAGATCTTGGCGGTTGGGTGGTCGACCCGCATTCCATGAATCAAATGGGTTCCTCTTATGTAATGGCTCATGGATATGGACTTCCGGTTCAGGACGCAAAAACCGCTCTGTCCCTTGCAAAGGCCGGAAATTATTCCGTTTGGATTCGAACGCGCGACTGGACCGCCCCCTGGAAACGCGGAACTCCCGCAGGACGCTTTCGTATCCTGATCAATAATCACGAATTACCAACTGTACTCGGAACAAATGGTCCCGAGTGGAGTTGGCAAAAAGCGGGTACCATCTCTTTGCCGGCGGGCAAAAATGAAATCCGGCTGCACGACTTGACCGGTTTTAACGGGCGCTGCGATGCGATTTATTTTACAGACGATCCCAACGATGTTCCGACAAACGACAAGACAGAACTCGCATCCCTTCGCGAAGTCCTCACACATACAGCTGTTCAGGATTGCCGGGAACGATTTGACTTAATTGTCGTGGGCGGCGGCATTTCCGGGATTTGTGCGGCAACCGCCGCCGCGCGCAGCGGATGCCGTGTACTCCTTCTGCAAGACCGCGATGTCCTCGGCGGCTGCAACAGCTCGGAAATTCGGGTCGGACTCGGCGGACATATCAATATCGCTCCGTATCCAAAATTGGGGGAAGTCGTTCGCGAAATTCAACCCCTTCACGGAGGCGGCGGAACATACAGCGCAGAATATTACGAAGACGCCCGGAAAGAAATTCTTTTTCGAACACCGAATTGCTCCTGTAAATTACTTCTCCGCGAACATGTTTACGCGATTGAAAGGAATATAATGAATCCAAAGAGGATTCGTGCGGTCGTTTCCCGCAATACCCATACAGGAGCGCAAACGCGATTCTTTGCCCCCCTCTTTGTCGACGCGACCGGCGACGCGGTTCTTGCCCGATTGGCCGGATGCGAAGTGATGTATGGACGCGAAGCACGCAGTCAATTCAATGAAATCAATGCGCCGATGAAAGCGGATCGGCAGGTAATGGGCCATTCGGTCCTCTGGTATGCGCGCCATCAGGAAACCCCCGTGAGCTTTCCCGATATCGATTGGGCTATCCCGTTCGATGAATCGAAAGTCTATTATATTCGGGGCGGCGATTGGGAACAGGAAGCCGGACAATATCACGATATGGCCAACGAAACCGAATATATCCGCGATTACGGACTGCTTTCGATTTATTCGAATTGGTCCTATATTAAAAACCGCTCAAAACGAAAAGACGCTTACGCCCATGATCAGCTCGATTGGGTATCGCCCATCGGAGGGAAACGTGAAAGCTATCGCGTCGTCGGCGATTATATCTTAACGCAAAATGATCTCGAAGGCCAAAAACTTCTTCCCGATCATACGGCGGCTATCACCTGGGATATTGATCTTCATTTTCCGGACCCGGATAATGTCAAAAAGTTCGGAGAACCGTTCCGATCATGTGCTTATCATCGCGGCTTTGGTCCTCCTTATCCGGTTCCCTATCGATGTCTTTACGCAAGGGACTGTGATAATCTCTTTTTGGCCGGGCGGCACATCAGTACTTCGCACGTTGCATTTGCCGCTGTCCGCGTAATGAGAACACTGGGAATGCTCGGAGAAGTCGTCGGAATGGCCGCCTCCATCTGCAGGAAGGAGCACGCCTTGCCCCGGGACGTATACACCCAGTATTACGATCAACTCAAAACCATGATGAACCAGGGCGTTCCCCCGTTGCCGACTTATCACGCGTATGATAATGGATATATCGAAAAATACCACTTCAAAGAACTCGGAATGATCAATATCTCGCATAATCCGACCCATCTAAATGATCGTGTGAAAGACGCGATTGGTCAACTCGGCATGATCCACCGCAAGGAACATCCCCAACTGCGGACACAAACCGGATTACCTGTTCTGAAAATTCATGAACCCTTCGATTTTGTGTCGAACGGATCGCCGAAAAATGATTTGGAACTCGTTGCCGGTTCTCTGCAATTTTCCGAAGGAACATACGAACTGGCCCAGAATATTTTATTAAGTGCCCCGGAAAATCGGATCATTGTCGATTCCGGCCTGGTTCATCTCTTCAATACCCTTTCCGGAACGGGACATACATTTATCAAGTCGGGAAAAGGGACCCTTGAACTCGATTTCGGTTTACAGTTTTCCGGACTGGTTCGAATCGAACAGGGGATTCTGCAATTAAACGCCCGATCCGAAAATACGAAGAAAATCGAAATCGATCCCGGGGCCGTTCTCTTCTGCAATGCCCGAAATGTTCTTGGTATTTACGCAGAAGAAAAAACGCTGCCGAAAGATCTCATCGTCCGCGGTGAACTGAAAGGTCCTGCTCAAGATCACGTCAATCTTGGAAATATTATACTGGAAGGGGGTAAGATCACAAGCTTGCCCGGACGCGGTTCGGATATTTTGGGAAATTTCTGCTTCGCGGGAAAAATCATCGCGCACGGTCAATGCCGTATTTCAACGCAGCGGCTCTCCTTCCGCAATGATTCCTATACGGTCAACGGCGGAAGCGGTCTGATTGATCTGCCCGCCAAAGACGATCTGCTTGAGATCTCATCCGCGATCGATTCGTTCCATGGTAAGGCAACTCTGCGCAAAGATGGACCCGGCCGATTGATTCTTTCCGGTCCGCTCGAAACAGCGATTCCAATCGAAGTTCGCAAAGGAATTTTACAATTCAGCGTTCCCATGGAAACAGGTTCTGCTGCCGTTGCCGATACGCTCTTTTTAAGCGCACAAGGTAATCATGTGATGGGAGATTTGAGTATGCTGCCCGGCAGTAAAATAATCGTGGACGCAAATGCGCTTGGGGCAAGTACAAAGGAAAAACCGGTGATTTCCGTTTCCGGCAAGATCACGGGCGATATAAATGTCGAATTGATAAACCTGTCCAGATCAAATCGCATCGATCTTGATCGTGTCAGCATTACCGGGCAGCCGCTTACAAAGAACCAGCGGGCAAAATTGGAATCATTCCTCGAAAAATGAAAATATCATTCCTGATCCGTTGAATTGACCATTTCCTTTTTATATAATGGATCATGAACAGGAATATTTCCGATGAAGATCGATGAGATATCAGGGATCCGTAAATATCAAACTTTATCAAGGGGGAACAGCATGTTGAATCGACGAGATTTTATCAAAGGAATTGCGCTTTCAGCGGCGGCGGGATCGAATACTTCTTTCTGTCCGGGAGCAAGAGCCGAAGGCGTGTCTTTTCCCGCCGAATCGAGAAATCGGACTCCTTATCAGAATATTGATTGGGAACATTCCTTTCAGATCCATACGACGACCCATGGACATATTACGCACCAGAAAGTACTGGAACGTTTTTTGAATCGGGGCTTCGAATTTTTGACGATCTCGAATTATTATCCGTCCGCACCGTATTATCCTCTGGAGAAAATGACGATCAATTATTATCGTGTTCATCATGATCATCCGGTAATGGTTAATGGAAAAATGATGCCGGGTCCCTTCAACTGGAACGAGATCATCAAGCCCTGGATCGGCGAACTGGACGAAAAATATCGAAAGGCTTTTCCATTTCGAGAAGGGGGAAAACTCTTTACCGACTATCCGAAAAACATCCTTCAGGCGCCGAATGCGGAGCATCATTCTTTTACAGACAGTCCGACGCATATCTGCGCTCCCGGTTCAAATTACGCGTCGGGAACATTCGATGCCCGTAATAAATATGAGACGAAATCTCGCGGAGGATACAACTTCGGAACCGGGCTTCCCTGGAAAAAAGCCGTTGATCGAATGTTCGACGGTCTGATCTTTCCGGACGGAGGCGGAATCACCATTAACCATCCGGTCTGGACCCGCTTGAAGAAAGATCATATGCTCGATATTCTGGATTATGATTCCCGCGTTCTGGGAATAGAAGTCTTTAACATGAGCGCAGGAAATTTGAAATCTTATCCCTGGAGCGATAAGTTTAACGAGAATTATTGGGACTTCGCGCTCTCAACCGGCCGGCAGTGTTTTGGTTTCTTTGTTCCCGACTGGGGAGTCGAAGAGGGCGTAAATATTCTTCTGGTTCCGGAACGTTCCGCGCATGAATGCCTGAGGGCCTATCGGCAGGGAAACTGGTATGGAGCGATTAAAGGACGCGGAATTCTCAATTTCAAGCGGATCAATTTTGACGGAAAGAAACTGCGTGCGCAAACAGATAAAAAGGCCCGTTTTCAGATCATTGCGCGATCCGGCTCTATTTTCGAAAAGACCGATGATCATTTCGAATTCGACGTTGCCGCCGATCGTCGGGCCGATTACGGATATCTGAGAATCAAGGCGTTCGCGTTGGACAATTCCGGAGAAATCCTTTTTTCCCAGCCGTTTATGCTTTGAGGCTTCGCGCAATAAAGTCCGAACAAAGGTTCCAAAGCGGCGCGAAAACGCGCCCCGCTTTTATGCTTTCAGGGACGGCTCCGCGCAATAAAATCCCGATCCGGATTACAGATCTTTAAATTTTTCGAATTCATCGATCAACTCGGAGAATCGACGCATTGCGTTCCGGATCGTATCGGGCGCAAGCATATCGACACCGGCCTTTTTCAATATCTCCAGCGGCGCATCAGAAGATCCGCCGCAAAGGAGTTCAAAGTATTCTTTTCGTTCTTTTTCTCCTCCGTTGCGGACCCGATCCGCAAGAGCGATCGCCGCCGAAAGTCCCGTCGCGTATTTATAGACATAAAATCCGCGGTAAAAATGCGGAATGCGCAGACATTCCAGCGAAAGGGCCTCATCCAGCGCAAACCGGGGACCAAAATAAAGCTCCAAAAGTTCGCGGTAGATCATCTGAAAACGATCCTTCGTCAACGGAATTTGTTTTTCCGCAAGCTCATGCGTCTTCTTTTCGAATTCGGAAAACATCGTTTGCCGGAAAATCGTTGCCCGAATTGAATCGATCTCCCGATTAATGATCCAGAAGCGAATCTTGGGATCGTCCGCCTTGTCCAGCAGAAAACGGGCCAGCATCTGCTCATTGAATGTACTTGCGATCTCCGCGAGAAAGATCTCATAATCACTGTACTGGAAAGGCTGTGTTCGCGATGAATACCAGCTGTGCATCGAATGGCCCGACTCATGGATCAATGTAAAAACACTCTCCAAAAGCTCTTCTTTATAGTTGATCATAATATAGGGGATCGTTTGATAGGCGGAAAAACTGTAAGCTCCGCTCGCCTTGTTTTTATTTTCATATCGATCCGCCCAGCGATCGCGGAGAAGTCCTTTCGAAAGAAGGCGAAGGTATTCTTTTCCCATCGGCTGAAGAGCCTTCATGATCAAGTCGACCGCCTGTTCCCAAGTATGATGAAATTTGACCGAATGGACGACAGGAACATAAGTATCATAAAAATGGATCTCTTTGATTCGCATTTTTTTCCGCCGAATTTCATAGTACCGGTAAAGATCCGGAAGAGCGGCGTGCACTTCCTCGATCAAGTTGGAATAAACTTCATACGGGATCTCTTCCGAAAAAAGGGCCATCTCCAGCGAGTTCGGATAATTTCGGCTTTTCGCATAGAACACATCTTTTTTGATCGATCCTTCCAGAGACGCGGATATCGTATTGGCAAAGGACTCATATCCCCGATAGAACTTTTCAAAGGCCTCTTTTCGGACGGATCTTTTCGCACTGTGAAGAAAGACCGAGAAAGTTTCCTGGGTAAGCGGACGGAGATTCCCGTTTTCATCGCGAACGGAATCGAACTTCAGTTCCGCATTGTTAAGCACATAAAAGATCTGCTGGGGCGATTGCGCGATCTCGCTCGAAAGGGCAAGCAGCTTCTCTTCTTTTTTCGACAGAGTATGAGTTTTAAATCGCCGAATTCTTTCCAGCACAAGCCGATAATCTTTCAAGCAGGGATCTTTTAACAGTTTATTCCATTGTTCCTGGGAAAGCGCAAGCAGTTCCGGACGGACAAAACTGGTTTGCGCGCCCGCCTGGGCCAGCGCGGACGCCATCATATTCTTGTATCCGGAATATTTCGATTGGGCAACATCTTCCGAAGATTTCAAATACGCGTAAAGATAAAGGCGGTTGGCCCGTTTATCGAATTCCCCTTCCCTTTCGAAAAATTCCGCGAGAATTTTGGGATCGGCCAACTTTCCGCGATACTGCTCAAATTGATCAATCGCCGCTTTCCAGCTTTCCTGTTCCTGTTCCCAAGCCTTGTCCGATCGAAATAATTTCGAAAGATCCCAGGTATCTTCTTTGGGAACATCGGATCGATCCCGCCCGGAATAATCCGAGAAATTTCCTTCCTCATTCGCAAAATATCGGCCGAATTCCTTATTTTCACTGTTCAAGAAAAGCATTGGTTTTCCTTTCCATAAATCGATTGCTCCTTTTCATTGCTTACGTGCTGTCCCTTTGGATCTTTTCGAACAGCAAACTGAATCACCAGAATTATATCAGGCGAACAGGTCCCTTTCAAGTCCATCATTCTCTTTTTCCGATTTTCCGAGATATCCTTGGCGAAATTTCCGGGAAGATTATAATGGACTTTAAGAAGGGATTTTTCTTTCCTCCGGTATTTTATCACCTTTTACCCCAATGCGGATTATGATCAACTATACAGAAAAAAGGTTTGCGCTTTCCGATTCGGATCAAATTACACCGGATCAAATAAACGATCTGAATCATTTTACGAAAAATTTACTTGAAGATCTTGATCAGCAGATTGATCAGATTCCGGAAAAGAATGAAAAGATCAATCTTCTGATTCGAAGTATGGACCCGTCTTCCCTTTGCCGCAAAGAGATTCTTTCCGATCTTTTGGTCCGGATCCCCGCGCTGATCGAAGAACTGGATCTCTCCGATGAGCAGGATCACCTCTATCATCTTTATTTGAAAAAAGGATTGAAAGATCTCGGATGGACGCAAGGATCGCAATATCTGGAAAAAATCGAAGATCCCGAACAGAAAGAGATCGCGTTTTTCGACTGCTGCAAATTGCTCCTTCCCGTTTTTACCGATCTTTTGCCGGCTGATCAGGACGATCTGAAAAAGCGTCTTTCGAACATTGAAGATCAGGATCTTTTTGAAGAACTTCTGATCGATTTCATTTTCCTTTCAGGCAGTCCCTCGGAAGACTCTTTCGACAAAAAGGCAAAAGAATTTGAATACGATTTTGAGATTCCGCACTTTCAGCTTGAATACGCGGCGCGCCGGGCAGAATATCAGAAGAAAGAAGATTCTTCCTTCATGCAAAGAACACGGGATCTCTTGTCGGCAATGGATCCTTCCGATGAAAAGGACCGGGTTCTTCCGATTCTCTGGGATCTTCCCTTCGTTCGCCGGACTTTGGGTGATTCCTTTCTTCTGGAGCAATGGAGAAATCCGGAAAAACCCTTCCAGCTCATTATTCAGGAGCTCGAACGGGATTCTTCCTGCGCCGATCTTGCCGCTTGTGCGGAAGATCTTTTTGCGAATCCGAAATCAGGATCCTTTACGGATCTCTTCCTCCTGCTCGCCGAGATCCGTTTTCTGATCGGATCCAAAGATCAGGCAATGGATCTGATCCAAAAGGGATTCGATTTTATCGGATCCATTGAAAATCCGCTCGGACGGATTCGGATCTATCGGGATCTTTATGATCTGCTGAAGAAAATGAAGAAGTCGAAAACCGCGCAAAGAATCCGAAAAGACCTCTTTAACACAGCGAAAGAAGTTCAGCCGGACGATCTCTTCTCTCTTGTCCAGCAGGAAAATATTCATCTGCTGTTCGCCCGCGGGGACTTTGAGGGAACAGATGAGCTAATTCAGGAAATTCCGCTGCTCAAATGGCGGATCCCTCTTGAAGCGGAAAAAATACTTTTCACTTCTTTCGATCCTTCCGGTTCATCGATGCAAGAGGCGATGATAAAGATCAGAGAGATCGACGATCCGTTGGAACGGGCAACCGTCCTCGAAGATTTGGCCGAAAGATCAGGGCGGATCTTCACCGCCCTTGCAGAACGGATTGCACCGGAGAATGCGCCAAATTCCCTTGAGTGATCCGCGAATGAATCCGTACTTTTGCACCGCCAATATATAATACTGGCTGCAAGAAGGGGTAAACCGGCAGCAGGGACCTATCATCGGACTGATCGTCTTCTGATAGATCCGCACCAGCAAAATCGCCCAAAAAGAAGGAGTGAAATATTTACGCATTGTAATCTTTAAATCGTTTTCGGAATCCTCCCGCATTGATTGATCAATCCGTATTGGAGGATTTTTCCAAGTTCAAAGGACGCGGCATTCTTTTTCCATACTCGACAGGACTTTTCCATCGCCGCCGAGCAGATCGAATTTAACCCGATATTTTCCGGAAGGAACGTTTTCGGAAAGGTTGATCTGTCCGTTGATCTTCTTATCGTTCTTTTCAAGAGATCGCACGAAGGATCCGAGCGATTTCCCGTCGGAAGAAAAGACATCGGCCCGCAGTTGGGAATTCGGCGCGATTTTTCCCATCAGATCCGCCTGAAATCGAATTCGACCGTATTTCGAATAAACCGAGGCCGGAAGATCCAAACCGAAAAGGATCGGATTCTTCAGGGAAAGAAATTCCATCCGGTCGAAAGTAAAAATCAGTTTATCACCATGCTGATATCGGCTTTCAGCAATGGAAACGCGAATATGATCCAGTTCGCCGGACTTCATATCGATTCCATCATAAGCGGAAGAAGTAAACGGCGCGATGATTTCACAGGTTTTCCCTTCTTCCATTTGATCGGGAAGAGCGACTGCACTGGACAATCCTTTTGTTTTCGTCCGAATCAACCAGGAGATGGAGGAAGGAAGCTTTTCCCCCTTTTTGGAATTTCGATTGGAATTGATCCGATAGCAGATTCGGGCAAAATCATAATCCGCAAAATACTGTTTTCCATTCCGGAAGGAAAAGACCATTCCCGGCCATCCGGAAGGATAGGCTCCGCTTTGATTTCCAGTCCCGTCGAGAATACGATCGACGTTCAGCAAAAGACGCAGCGCCCCGTTTTCACCTTTACTGTCCACGGACGCTTCTTTTTCTGTTGAAATCCATCCGCCGTCTTTCATCTTGGGATATTCCAGTGAAAAAGCATCAAGATTTTTCCGCTCCGCTTCCCGCTTGTACATCGCACGGAAAAGATCTTCTTTCGACTTCGATTCCGGCTCTTTTGTATCCACGATTACCGAAGGAGCAATTTTCTGATTCGATTCCGGATATTTTGAAAGCGCGAGAATTGCTTTTCCGATCTCATATCTTCTCCCGTCAAATTCATCGGAAGGCCAAAGATCCGTATTCAAATACTTTTTCTGAACCGCGATGGAATCCCAGATCTCCTGAAGAAGGGCCTTTCCTTTAAGCACCTCTTTTTGAACGGCGGGATCCGCAGAATCGGATCGCTTGACGATTGCGTCCTCAAGCGTATAGATGTAGTTCAGATCGTTGATCCCTTCGCGGAAATTTTCCCACGCGGTGGTCAAGATCACTTCGCCCGTTTCCGGATGAAGAATATTCGATCCGCCGGATCCTCTTTCCCGGAAAAAGTGCTTGGAAGAACTGTTTCTCCAAATCCAGGGAACAAGCAGATCGAATCCGCTTCTCCAATATCCGAATCCGTAGGTCATCCGCCCCCCTTTGCACATGATCACAGGATCCTTGCGTTCATAGGAATTATGATTCGGATAGCACCAATAGGCGAGTTTATGTCCTTTTTGGATCTCGTCGTAAGTCGGAAGATAAGCCTGCGATCCGTAGATGTCGATATAAGGATCGATCGCTTTTACTCCGGGATTTTCCATTTCCATCGTTGTGTAAGTCGTCAATCCGCCGTTTTTGAAGGCTTTATAGACTCCGCATCCGTATTCGATCGACTTCGGATCGGATGAAATCTCATCCAAAGGTCCGAAAACCATCCTGGGATAGTGATTCTCTTCCATTTCCTTTTTGAAATCTCCGGCAAGCCGTTCAATCAACTGATAGTATTTCTGCGAAGGAAGACGATCGAGAACGAGATGGTTTCCGATCTTGATCTTTTCCAATTTTTCGCAAAGCCAAGAGACTCCGCCGCCAGTAAGGAGGAAGGGCGGATCCATTCCGTTTTCCTTCATCAGAGCGGTGTATTTTGCGAGCTTCTCAAAAGCAAACGCCGGCTTTCCGTCTTTTTCCGTATATTCCAGAGAAAGGACGGGAGGACGATCGAATCCGTAATCGGCCATCGTTTTAAATTCGCGCTTGAGGACATCCTCCGCCCAAGCGGCATCATGAACCTTGTTCCGAACAAGTTCATGTCTTTCGGGCGGATAATAATAGGCGCTGAAATGTTTGTTCGGATCTCTTTTCGGCAAAAAAGGAAGAACCTCAAAGCGAATGGGAAGAACCACCGCGCGATCGAAATCCTTATGGGAGATCAGGATCTTGCCCTGATAGATTCCTCCGGCGATCGATTTCGGCACCTTGATCGTAATGCAAAACCGCTGCGATTCTTTCGCGGGGGCATCGGAAACCGATACCCGTTGAAGATATTCGGGAAGACGGCGCCAAGCTCCTTTGGAGGAATACATGGGATAGGTAATATCCCGATAAGTGATCAGGCGAATGTCGGCCGCAGAGGCGGGTATTTTCTTTTCTCCGCAAACAAGATCGGTTGCCGATACATTGATCTCTTTCAGATCCTTCAAGGGATAGATCGCGAAATTGAGCGTCTGAAATTGATCCCATGCGCCAAATCCGGTGATTTCCCGAATCCGTTCTTCCGGAACAGGGATCGTTTCCGGATAAATCGCGTCGACAAAAGGACGCGAAAAAAGAAGAAAGCCGAATTGCGATTCTTCTTTTGACGGCTGAATCTCCGGGGCAGTTTCCCGATAAGGAACGCGCACCCAATCTTCAAAAGCACTGTCCGCCGGAGGAACGGCAATTCTGGGCGGACTGGGAAGAGTCGGCTTGGGAGCCGTTTGAAAATCCGATGAAAACGCAGGAAACGCACAAAGCATCGCACAAAGAAATCCAATGAATTTTTTCATGATTCTTCCAGCTTCTTTTTGAGTGAATAAAAAACAGATCCCCCAACAGGGAAAATTCAATTCAACAGTACAGGAATCTTCAAAAAAGAGAGCGGATCTATCCCCTTCGAAGATATTCCCGAAGAAAACGTCCGGTGTAATTCTCTTCCAAAGCGGCGACCTCTTCCGGGGTCCCGCAGGCGGTGATCTTTCCGCCGTCTTTTCCTCCTTCCGGTCCCAGATCAATGATCCAGTCGGCAATTTTCAGAACATCCAGATTATGCTCGATTACGATCACCGTATTGCCGAGATCGACAAGATCGGAAAGAACAATAAGGAGTTGACGAACATCGTTGACATGAAGTCCGCAAGTCGGTTCATCGAGAACATAAAGGGTATTTCCGGTTTCTACCCGTGCGAGTTCCGCGGCAAGTTTAATCCGCTGAGCTTCTCCGCCGGACAGCGTTGTTGACGACTGCCCCAGGGTCAAATATCCCAATCCGACTTTTCGCAAACTTTCCAGCGACCGAAGAATCGTCTGGTGATTCTCAAAAAATTCGAACGCTTCATCAATCGACATATCAAGGACATCCGCGATCGACTTGTTTTTATATTTGATCTCAAGGGTTTGCCGATTAAACCGCTTCCCTTGGCAAACAGGACAGGTTGCGTAAAGGTCGGGGAGAAAGTGCATTTCGATTTTACGAACGCCCTGTCCTTGGCATTCCTCACAGCGTCCGCCGGCGACATTAAAGCTGAATCGACCCGCCTTGTATCCCAGTCGCCGCGCGTCCCTTGAACTTGCGAAAACCTTTCGGATCTCGTCGAACAAACCGGTATAAGTTGCCGGATTGCTTCGCGGGGAACGTCCGATCGGCGTTTGATCGATCTGGATCAATTTATCAATTCGGCTTACGCCCCTTAAACTTTTACACGGACCGGCTTTCACATTGGATCCGTAAAGACGGCGGGCAACCGCGGGAACCAGCGTTTCGTTCAACAGGGAACTCTTGCCCGATCCGCTTACCCCGGAAACACAAATAAACGTTCCCAATGGAAAGCTGACGGAAACATCCTGCAAATTGTTCGTGGAAACCCCTTCGATCGTGAGCATTTTCGTCCGATTGATCCGGCGCCGTTTTTTCGGAAGCGGAATCGATTCCTTTCCGGCAAGATAGCGTCCGGTAATGGATCGGGGATCGGAAGCGATCGCTTCAGGAATCCCTTCGGCGAGGATTTCACCGCCCTGAACACCCGCTCCTGGTCCGATATCGATCAGCCAATCGGCGTTGCGAATAATCGCTTCATCGTGTTCGACGACAAGAACCGTATTTCCGCGATGCTGAAGATTTCTCATCGCATCGATCAGGCGCTGATTATCCCGAGGATGAAGTCCGGTCGACGGTTCGTCCAGTATATAGCAGACACCGACCAATCCGCTTCCGAGTCCGGTCGCAAGCCGAACGCGCTGAAGTTCTCCGCCGCTCAAAGAATCGGAAGGACGGTCCAGCGTCAAATAATCCAGTCCGACGCGGTTCATGAAATCAAGCCGTTCAATGATCTGTTCGATCAGGGGATTCGCGATTGCCCGCTGCTCCGGCACCAATTCGAGATTGCGGAACCAGTCGAGAGCATCGACAACAGTAAGGGCCGTGATCTCATAGATCTTTTTATCCGCGATGGACACCGTTCTCGACTCGGGCCGGATCCGGGATCCTTTACAAGCCCGGCAAACGATCTCATCGCGGCAGGAAGCAAAAAGTTCCTTTTCCTTTTTCAATTTCGTATGCTTGTCCATTTCAGCGATCAAAGGAATGATCCCGGCAAAGATCCCTTTATTTTCCTGAGGAGGATTCACGGCGTCCGCATTTCCGACAAGAAGAGAGAAAGCATTTTCCGCAGCAGTACAGTCCCCGTAAAAGAAATCGGATCGCTGTTTTTCGGTCCATTGATCCAGAGGCAAGTCGGCGGCAATTCCCTCATCGTTCAAAAATTTTTCGATTGCGGCATCCATTTTTTTTCTTGAAGCAACAGAAAGTCCTTTCAAAAGGGGAACAGCTCCCTCCTTCAGGGAAAGAGACATCTGGGGAACAAGGAGATCGGGATCGAAATCGACGACTTTTCCAGCCCCTTGGCAAACCGGGCAAACGCCGTAAGGGCTATTAAAACTGAACGTCCGCGGTTCCAGTTCCAGATAATTGATTTTGCATTTCGGACAGGAATAAAGCGTACTGAAGAGGAGATCTTTCCAGATCGAACGGGTCGTTCCTTCCGGAGTAGTAAAGCGTTCTTTTTCATAAATACATCCGACCAGACCTTCCCCGTGCTTGATCGCCAGCTTAATGGATTCGGAAAGACGGGGACGGATCCCGTCTTTAAGAACAAGGCGATCGACCACCACTTCGATATTATGATATTTTTGCGGATCAAGATCGGGAATTCCGGCGATTTCGACGAGTGTTCCATCGACTCGCGCACGAACGAATCCCGCCTTGAGAAGCTGCCGGAGCAATTCTTTATGCTGTCCTTTTCGGGACCGGACCACCGGCGCAAGGATCATGATTCGAACATTTTCCGGAAGGTGCATGATCTCTTCCAGAATCTGCTCCGGAGTCTGCTGGCGGATCGGACGTCCGCACTGATAGCAGTGCGCCAACCCGATTCGGGAATACAGGATCCGGAGAAAATCATAGATCTCCGTAATGGTCGCAACCGTACTCCGGGGATTCGACATATATCCCCTTTGATCAATCGAGATCGTCGGCTGAAGTCCTCTGATCAAATCGACGTCCGGACGCTCCAGCTGATGAAGAAACTGCCGGGAATAGACCGAAAGACTTTCAATATACTGCCGCTGTCCTTCCGCGTAGATCGTATCAAAAGCGAGAGAACTTTTCCCGCTTCCGCTTGGGCCGGTGATCACGGTCAACCGATTGCGGGGAATCTCCAGACTGATATCTTTCAGATTATGAACACGCGCTCCTTCGATGCTGATCGGCGTATGATTCCGGTCGAAAACCTGTTCGGCATCGGGCTTTACCTCTTTCCGGGATTTTCTTTCCTCAAGAGATCTGTCCGCATTCGAAGAGATCTTCTCGTTTAAAAATTCGCCCTCCGCCGGTGAATGCTCCGTGTTTTGAGATTTCTTTTCTTCTTCTGGATATTGCATGATCAAGTTTCTTTTCCTGTCAAGTATAAATTTCAGACCGAATTGTATAAGGGAGTACGATCAAAGGACATTCCCGGCAATAAACTGATGATTCCGAGATGGTAATTTCCACGATCAGTTTCCAGCGGATCTCATTATGCTCCGAACTCATCGAGTGCATTACGCCGCAGGGCAAGCGGAGAAAGAAATCTTCACTCAGGGACTGGCCCGCCGGAATGTTGATATCGTTCTTTTCGAAAAGGATCTGCCGGAAGACTTCCCGATGATTGGTAATGGTATCCGTTCCCTGTCGGAATCGCGCGATCTCCTCGGATACAGCGCTGATCCGATATGATTTCGCCGTCAATCGTCCGTATTGGATCAGGGAGAGGCGGTGCTTTCTCGTCGGGATCACCGGATGGTCCGAGATCTCCAGGATTGTGGTTCCCACCGCAAACGATCGTTTAAAGAGACGGGTGATCCGCGGAAGAAAAACGAGCCCCGCCCCGCAAAAGATCCCGCCAAAAAGAATAGCGTTTATCAAATCGATCCATCCGGTCCGATGGGAGATCAAGTAAATGAAGATCGCCCAAGATACTCCATTCCAAAGAAGCATCAGGAAAAAAACGAACAGAAAATGGAACATGGGAAACAGGGTAAGCGGCAGCCGGAAAGAAAGCCGGATCCCCGGGCTTTCGTTGATCAGCCCGCTGTTCGGGACCGTTGGATAAATGCTCTTTCGTTTTTGAATGATCGCGCGCTGCTCTTCCGATCGCATGCGATACCGGATCCGGACAACCAGCCCGCAGACACCGAAAGAGATCAAAATTACCGGAATGATCAAAAAGATCCATCCCCAGATATTATTGTCTTTAACGAGAAGAACGCGCTCCGGATGTTCGCTGGAATACCAGCAGGGAACTTTCGCTTCCCGCGGAAAAAGATCCAGCATTTCCTGCGCCGTCTGCTTATCATATAAAAATCCCTGATCCTCGGTCAATGTCCGGCGTTCATAAGCGCGCATCGCGTACGGACGTCCATTGGCTTCATAAACGATCAGAACTTCCGGGCGATAGTAAAGGATTCCCTTCTGATTCGGACGCGCATGAATATATCGCTCCTGAACGGTCGCTGTCGATCGGACAAGTCCTTCCGATTCTTCCCATACGGATCGCCCCCAGGTTGTCAAATGAATCACAAGGATCAAAATTCCAAGCGAAAAAATACCGCCCACCAGAAAAAGTTCGGAAGAATTTTGCCAGCGTCCGTTTTTAATTCCTGTTCTTTCCGATTCGATCTGGGACCGATGTAGATGGGAAAAGAACGAAGCCCAAAAATAAACCCAGAAATTCTCCTTGCGGACAAGAGCACCGTCTCTCTTTTCCTCTTGCGGAAGATCTTGATCTTTTGATTTTGTTCCGGACATAAAATTTACTTCTTCATTTTTTTCCTGTCGAAAATTTTAATGATTTTCGACGAACTCAATGGTGAGTTCGAAGAGAGCTTAACCATATTGAATTCTCTGCCGAAATCATTCGCAACGTTCGCGGAAATAAGCAGATCTTTAAACCAGAGGAGACGGGCAAGCTCCTCCGAATCGGATGTACTTTCATACCACCAGAGAATCGTTAAATCGAGTTCCCGAAGAAGTTCCAGAAGGCTGGGAACAGGAAGATCCATTCTTCGAAGGATATCGCAGTAAAAATCCTGCCACCAGATCATTTCTTTCGCCGATTTTCGGATAAAATCATTCTTTTTATCTTCCGGCAGCTTCGAATAGATCTTCATTTTCCAATGGAACCATTCGCGAACAAGATATCGGCAATTCAGTTCTGTTCTCATCTGCGCGGGAGGAACAGACGTATATTCTTTCGATGTTCGAAAGGCTTCCAGCTCGGACGTCGGCTTGATATCTTCGGGAAGAACATACCGGTCCTTCACCAAATTTTCCGGTCGAACCGCATATTCACTCCGGACAAAAGACCGGCAAGTCCGCGTATCGCCCCAACTTTGCACCCGATCCAATCGACTTTTGAAAAAATGCCGAGTAATTTTTTTCGTCGCCCCAACCAGTCGGGAAGGAACCGATTCTTCCGCTTCCGGCCCATAATGCTTTAAGTAATTGATCAGCAGCTTTTCACGGACTTCGGGCGTCTCTTTGGAAAAGTCTCTTACGATCAACCATGTGTTCAAAAGATCCGCGTTCGGATTATCCAGATTCATCGGTCCGAAATATTTATGGATCCATAATGCGAGCAGGACACCGACCACGAGAAAAACGACCAGAACAAAAAGCAGGAAACGCCCCAAAAGGCGTCCGAAGCGGATCTTCCAGTTTTTATTCTTTTTCGGAATTTCCGTCGAATGTTTTTCGGTCAATTCCCTCTTTTCATCATAATTGGCGTTCTCATTATTTTCGATGAAATTTTTCTCGTCGTTTTCCATAAAATACCCAAATTCTTCTCTTTTCAATCACACGTACTTCGGCAGCTCATTTCCTTTTTGGAATGGACACGAAATTCCATTCCGTCCAAAATCCGATCCAATTCGGTTTTTAACGTCTCCAATGAATTAAAAAAGGAATTGGATTCATCTTTGCGGAAATAAACACTTGTAAAAAGCGTATTCCTCTTTATAATTAAAGCATCGGGGATAATTGGCATCGTATTGCCCCGTAATAATATTGTATTATTCCCGAAAGATCCATTATACATTTTTCGAAAATAAAGTCAAATGGGCGGAAATCCAGGAGTTGTTTGTTTTACCAGCTGTTATCTGATCGTATTTCTTTTGGAAACGATCAGATGTTGTACACGATATTCAATTCCGCGATTATTTACGATTATCGCAACATTATCAGGAATATGTGCGAATATTCTGTATGTCGGCCATCACTTTCTCTTCCAAAATCAACACTTGGTCACCAGCGCCGGGGGATGGTTCTTTGCCCTCGTTCTGATCCTTGCCTGCTCCTGTTTTTACATGCTCTTTTACCATCCAGAATCGCAATACGCTTTTTTTGTTCTTCCCCTGATCTTTTTTTTGATCGGTATTGCAGTTCCCCTGAAAGATCTGAATTTTCCGGAAAACGCGACCGGTCAATTTATTCGCGGTTTCCATGGGATCTCTTTGCTGTTGGCGACTTTTTGCCTGATCTCCGGATTTATTACGGGAGGACTTTACTTCCTTCAGCGTTTTCGCCTGAAAAATCGCTCCGCTTTCCTTTCCGCAATTCACCTTCCCAGCCTGGAAGGACTGGAAAAGGCGAATCGGCGATCTGTTCGATTTTCCATAATATTCCTGGGAGCAGGAATCCTCAGCGGTTTTTACATCAATTTTATTAAATGCGCCCAACTGGGAACCGCCTATTCCATTTCCATGCTCGATCCGATGATCTCCGGATCCCTGATCCTTTTTATCTGTATGTGCGGTTTCCTCGGAATAATTTCCTTTACACGATTCCTGCAAGGAGGAAAATGCACTGCCGTTCTTACTGTCGGATCATTCCTTTTCCTCCTTTGTTTTCTGCTCCTCGGTATTTTTTACAGCCAAAAACATTGGCGGGAGATCCAGCAGGGTAATCCGCCTGCTCCGGTTTCCCGGGAGGAATCCCGATGAAATTGATGTTTTTCGGACTGAGCCATCAAACCGCTCCCATCGAGATCCGCGAACGATTCTCCTTTAATCAGGACCGGTTGAACGAGATCCTTCATCTCTGGAGAAATGATTTCGGAAATTATGAAGCCGTTCTGGTTTCCACCTGTAATCGGACGGAATTTTATGTTGCCGGCAATGAGTCCCTTCCTGATGAAGATACGATCTTCCATTTTCTTTCGAACGGGGAAAAAGAGGAAGAGGAACGATTACGTCCCTATTTTCGAGTCCTTTCAGATGATGATGCGGTCGGACATCTTTTTCGGGTCGTATCCAGTCTGGAAAGTATGGTTGTCGGCGAACCGCAGATCAGTGCACAGGTCAAGTCCGCCTATCAATCGGCGGCGGAAAATGGAACAACCGGTTCCATTACTCACGCGGCATTTCAAACGGCCCTTAAAGTCGCCAAGCGGATCTCAGTGGAAACGGAACTTTTTCGGCATCGGGTCAGTATTCCCAGTATTGCGGTCGTCGATTTCGCGCTCAACCTTTTTGAACGGCTTGAGGATAAAAAAACGGTTGTTCTCGGAGCGGGAGAGATGGGACAGGAGACCGTCCGGTATCTTGCGGATCACGGAGCCCGGTCTTTTACCATTATCAATCGAAGTCCGGAACGCGCAAAAGAGATTGCCGAACAGTGGAACGGAACGGTCGACCCCTGGGAAAAGAGAATCGAAGCCCTTGTAAACGCGGATCTTGTAATTGCGGCAACCGGTTCTCCTGATCCGATTATTACCGCGGAAGAGTTTAAACCGATCCTGATCTCCCGCAGGAGCCGGCCCCTTTTTCTTCTTGACCTTTCCCTTCCTCGAAATATCGATCCGAAAATCGGATCCTTGCCCGATGTCTATCTTTATTCCATCGACGATCTTCAGGAAGCCTGTAAAAGAAATACGCAAAAAAGAGATCGGGAAATTCCGAAAGCCCAAAAGATCATTCATCAGGAAACGACCCGATTTATTCAGGAGATGCACCGGCGCGATTCGGATGAGGTAATCCGGCAGCTGCGAAAAACCTGGTATGAGATCAAAGATGAGGAACTCGTTCGTCTATTTCACAAATGCCCTGAAGTGGATCAAAAAACGGAAGAGGAGATCCGATATGCTTTCGATCGACTCGTGAACAAGCTGCTTCATCCCCCCATGGAATCCCTGAAAGACGAAACGCGGGAAGAAGGAGGGTCCCGACTCGCGGATATCATCAAACGCCTTTTCCGGCTTGATTCCTGAGATCATTTTTCACCTATCAAAAGAGATCCATCAAAAAATCATGGAAAATGAACTGGTCGCTCAATTCCGCAAAGTCCTCCCGGCAAGTGAAAAATTACTGATCGGGCCGGGCGATGATGCGGCGGTTTTACGAACATCGAACGCGGACACCGTCCTTACGGTTGATATGTTGACCGACGGTGTTGATTTTATCGTGGGAGAAACCGATCCCCGCCTGATCGGACGAAAGGCGCTTGCAGTGAATCTGAGTGATCTTGCCGCGATGGCCGCCCTTCCCCATTCCGTTCTCGTTGCCGTCGTTCTTCCTCAAGACGGAGGGGAACAGCTTGCCGTCGATCTGCTCGACGGAATGCTTCCTCTCGCGAATGAGTTCGATATCGCGATCGCCGGCGGAGATACAAACGCATGGGATGGAAAACTGGCCGTTTCCATTACTGCGATCGGGCAAGTCTCTCCCTTTGGGGTGATCCGGCGATCCGGGGCCCGGCCGGGCGACCGAATCCTCTGCACCGGATCGTTGGGGGGAAGCATCTTTTCCCGCCAATTTCTCTTTCAACCCCGAATTCGGGAAGCGCTTTATCTGAATGAGCATTATAAAATTCATGCCGCAATGGATATCAGCGACGGGCTCCTGCTGGATCTTTCCCGAATGGCCGACGAAAGCGGGTTGGGATTCCAGATCGACGAATCAAAAATTCCAGTCCACCCGGACGTATTAAAATACAAAGATCTGTTGAATCAATCCGATCCGAATCCGAATCGGGATCCGCTTCCTCCGGTTTTAAGAAAATCCCTTCGGAAAAAATTCAAGGATCAGAATCCGGAAAGTCGGGAATTTCAGATCGATCGGGCCCTTTCCGACGGAGAAGACTTCGAACTGATCCTTGCCGCCGCCCCGGAAGAAACGAAAAGACTTTTAAACGATCAGCCTTTCGCCGATCAGGGACTGATTCTTTCCGAGATCGGCTTTTTTCAGGAAGAAAGGAATTCTTTTCGCAAAGGACTCGATGGAACGATTCGTCCTCTTGCGGGAACATTGGGATTTGTTCACCGCTTCAAATAAAATTCCTTTTTCATCAGAATCCCATAAAGTTCATCCAGGCGTAAACCCGATTCAGCCAATCTCCGAGATGTTCATCTTTTGGATTTGCGCCGAATCCATGTCCGACTTTCGCATAAATATGGAGCTCTGCGGGAATATTCATGGTTCGCAATTTATGATAAATCGTTGCCGATCCCATGGGAGAATAAGGATCATTGTCGCCGTGGATCAAGCACATCGGCGGCGTTTTCGTATCGAACGCGAAATCGGGAACCATCTTGCTGTTGTTTCCTTTTCCGGAATTGCCGCCGTCTTTTCCGTCTTCAAGAACGTAGGCGGGATAAACAGGAACAGCAAAATTGACGTACGGAGAGATCTTGTCCAGATCATCGATCGGATCATAGGATTTCGATTGACTTGTTGTCGAGGTCATTAATGTAAGGTGTCCGCCGGCGGAGAAGCCCATGATCCCGATTTTTTCCGGGTCAATGCCCCATTCTTTCGCATGGGACCGGACCATTCGAACGGTTCTCTGCGCATCTTGCCAAGCGGGGAGATACTTGGGGAGTCCGGCCCTTCGCGGAACACGATATTTTAAGATCACAACGGTTCTTCCCTTTTCATTGAAGTAATTTGCGATCTTTTTTCCTTCATGATCGTAGGCAAGGCCCATATAAGCCCCGCCCGGACAGACGATCAGGCAAGAATCGGACTTTTTCACTTCCGGTTTCCAAAGTTCAAAGACAGGAGCTTTCGTTCCTTCTTTTTCGCCCGGCGCCCGATCCGGCCAAACTGAAAAACTTTCCTGCGCAGCGCAAAAAGATGCGGAAAGTACAAAAAACAGAATGGGGAGAAAATACGATTTTTTCATTACAGGTTCCTTTCAGATCTCATTTTTGTGAATCTCTTTTACAAGAGCAATTACGTTTTCAACCGGGGTTTCTTTATGAATACCATGTCCCAAATTAAAGATGAATCCGGGACGTCCGGCGACATCCTTTTTGATTCTTCGAACTTCAGAGCGGATCACGTCGGGAGAAGCGAGCAGAACGGCGGGATCCAGATTTCCCTGAAGGACGCGGTCCTTTCCGATCTTTTCCCAAGCATCGTTCAAAGGAATTCGCCAATCAACGCCGATCACCGATCCTCCCGCTTCCGCCTGAAGGGGAAGTAATTCCGGATTGCCGGTTCCGAAATGAATCACGGGAACATCAGGCGTGATCTGATCGATCATCTCCTTTGTATAGGGAAGAACATATCGGCGGTAATCTTCGACCCCGAGATGCCCCGCCCAACTGTCGAAGATCTGAACGATATCGGCACCCGCCGCGATTTGTCCGTTTAAATACCGGGCCGCCGATCGGGCAATTCGGCCCATCAGTTCCTTCCAAACCGAAGGAGAAGAATACATCAATGTTTTCGTTTTCAGAAAATTCCGGCTTGATCCCCCTTCAATCGCGTATCCGGCAAGAGTAAACGGGGCTCCGGTAAATCCGATGATCGGTTTTTCCGGATCCACTTGACGCCGGGTCTCCGCAATCGTTTCAAAAGTATAGGATAAAGCGGAAAGATCTTCCAATTCCCGAATTCGAAGAAGATCCTTTTCTTCCCGAACTGCTCCATGAATGATCGGACCGTCGCCCGCCCGGAATTCCAGACCGAATCCCATCGGCTCAAGGATCAAAAGCAGATCGGAAAAGATAATCGCCGCGTCGACATCGAGTTTTTCGACCGCGGTCCGCATTACTTCCGCACACAATTTTGGATTGCGGCAAAGATCGAGAAAGGAACAGGATTCCCGTACAGCGCGGTATTCGGCCATATACCGCCCCGCCTGCCGCATCAGCCAAACCGGCATTCGATCCGGCGGTTCCTGTCGAATCGCCTTCATCATGGGAGAATTCCAGAGCGCTTTATTGTTCCTGATCATTCTTTTTTTCCTTCATCGCCAAGAGGCGGACCTGGAATCTCACGGGGAGCCGCTTCCCGTATTTCCTGTTTATTCAAGGATTCCGGCGTAATCTCTTTTTGCGAATCTTTATAAACAAGGTAAAGATACCAGCATCCCGCAAGAAGAGCAATAAAAATAAAGGTGTTCCGAACAATTCGCACTGCTTCCCGTTTATTCTTCAAACGCAAATTGCGTCTGTCCGCCGTCCTTATGTTTCCGTTCGTCTGTTTTCGATCTTCCGACATATATTCTCCGTTTATTCTAAATTCCAAAGGGGGGATTTTTCGTATTCAATCCTCAGCAGAACCTGATTGAGTCTGCATGATATGGAATAATATATCAAAATTCGACGCAAAAACAATACAGGAAAATTTGAAATCGAACGATATATTGCTTTTCATGAAAATTTACTTTATAATGAAAGGGATTCCCGACCGGACATGGATCGAAAAGACCGTTTCCGAACAGACCAAAGTATAAAAGGAGTACATTATGAAATCGTATTGCGGCGCGATCCTTCTTTTGCTGTTTTTCCTTTCCGGACTCGCATCGGCGAATGCCGTCGGAGAAAAATTAACACTCTGCGATCAGGGTAAAAGCGGCTATGTGATCGTTCTTCCCGCAGACACCTCACCGGTCCAGAAATCGGCGGCCAATGAGCTGAACAAGTATTTCAGGCAAATTACCGGAGCCGATCTTTCGATCGTCCCGGAAAAAAAGGAAAATCAAAATTCCGATCTTAAACAGTTCGTGATCGGACCGTCGAAAACCTCGTCCGCTCTGCTCGGATCCTCTATTGATGAATCCGCGCTTCCTTACGATGCGATTATCTTAAAGTCGATCGGCAATACAATCATTCTTTCCGGACACAAGATTCGCGGTCCGCTTTACTCCGTCTACACTCTTCTGGAAGATCATCTCGGCTGCCGCTGGTGGACCTCGAAAGAAGAATCGATTCCTGTCCAAAAAACAGTAAAAATCAGTCCCTTGAATCATCAATATCATCCGAAGCTGATCTATCGGGAATCCTTTTACACAGATTCTTACAATGGATTATTTGCCGTTAAAGAAAAATGCAACGGAAACAGCAACGGTATTCCGCCGGAATTCGGGGGCCATCATTCCTTTCAGTATTTCGTCCATTCCTTTTATCCCCTGATTCCGCCGGAAAAATACTTCAAGGAACACCCGGACTGGTTCGCCGAGATCAAAGGGACCCGCCGCGTTGGATATCCCGGATGGTCCCATGTTTCTGATCCCAAAAAGCTCTTTATCGAAGGACTTCCCGAGGAAAATCAGATAAAAAGCGGAGGCCAGCTTTGCCTGTCCAATCCGGAAATGCGCAAAGAACTCGTCAAAAATGCCCTTGCCGCTCTTGAAAAAAATCCGCGAGCCAGCTTCCTGTCCATAAGCCAAAATGATTGGGCCGGATATTGCACCTGCAAGGAATGTTCTCGAATCGCGGAAGAAGAAGGATCCCAATCCGGCCCGCTTCTTCAATTTGTGAACAGCGTTGCCGAAGAGATCGAAAAAGTCCATCCCGATATTCTGGTGGAGACCCTTGCTTATCAATACACACGAAAACCGCCCAAGCATGTCCGGCCGCGCAAAAATGTTGTCGTCCGCCTCTGCTCCATCGAATGTGATTTCGCCTCCACACTGGAAAAGGGAGAACAGAATCGCTCTTTTCGAGAAGATCTTGAAGGCTGGGGAAAGATCGCTCCCCGTCTGTTCGTTTGGGACTACGTTACCAACTTCTCCCTTTACCTCCTCCCCTTCCCCAATTACGCCGTTTGGCGCGATAATATCAATTTTTACATACGCAATAATACGATCGGACTCTTCGAACAGGGAGATTATCATCTTCCAACCGGAGATTTCGTTCAAATGCGGAATTGGGTAATGGCCAAACTGCTCTGGGATCCCTCTCTTGATCTGGGGGATCTGATGAATACATTTCTCGCCGGGTATTATGCGCCGGACCTCGTTCCCATATACCGCGAATACTTCGATCTTTTCTCGAAAGCCGCCGCGGAATCCGGAATCCATCTTCGAATCTTCAGGACTTCGACCCGGGATTGGATGACGCCGGAAGTGCTCGCCAAAGCGACCGATCTCCTGGATCAGGCGGATCTCATCGCGCAAAAACTGGAAAAGAAAGATCCGGTCCGATACCGCAATTTAACCGAAAAAGTCCGAAGAGAGCGAATTCCGCTCGATCTCGTCTGGATTCAGGATTGGCATCACTACAAATTCATTGCCCGTATTTCCGGATCAAAATTCAGCGGTCCCAAAGATCCCCGCGCTTTGCTCGAAGACTTCGTTCAACGCTTAAAAAAACATAATGTCCGTCAATATCGAGAATCCAAAGCGGATTCGCTCGAGGATTTTATCGAATCTTTGCGGCAAAAATATGATACCAGGCAGCAAGGAGAAGAAACTCCGGAAATTTGTAAATCGCTCCCCCCCGGCTCCTGGATCGAAATCCAGGAATACGATTTGAGTAAAGCGCGTCCGAACGAATGGACTTTTGCGGAAAAAGATCCGGCCGCTTCCAACGGAAGAACGGTTCGAATGCCCTCTTCCCACTGCGAATGGGCCTTGACCTGGTCCTATTTGCCCATTATCGAAAGAATGAAATCGTCCTTGAAAACAGGGGAAAAACCGGAAAAGTCTCTTTGGCACTTCTATCTTTCCGTCCGATGCGAAGCAAACACCGATCTGGGGACCGCAATGACCGCAGGGATCTATAATGCAATACAAAAGAAAGGAATCAAGGGAAGAAGTATCTCGGTAAAAGAATGCCGGGGAGAAAAATACACGATGATCGACTTCGGATCCGCTCCGCTGGAAAAGGGATCCTATTTCTGGATCGCCCCGGCCAAGGGAAATACGGATCTGAAAAACGTCTTCATCGATCGTATTATCATTGTCCGGGAATAAATTCCGGGAAAACCGAATAAACTAACGAAAATATTCGAAAATTTGATTTATAGACTGTTAAAATATTTTTCCGCTGGTATAATAGGGGAAAGAGGGTTTTCCCAGGATAGCAGAATCTCTTTTTAAAACCTGTTTAAAAAGAATTTTTGATCCCCGTTTGGAACGGAGATTTTCCCAACGATTACCGTTTGAGATCAAAAGGAATAAAAGACATGGGACCGCATTCCGCCGATATTGAATCGTTTAGACACGCCCGATTCCCTGAAGGTGAAAAAGGGCGGGAAATGCTTGAGCGAATGAACGTAAGCCATCGCGACTTAACGGTCTGGTGCTTTGAGTTCGTCGATTTTGGACAACGAATCCTCGATGTCGGCTGCGGCGGAGGACTTGCCTTGGAAACCCTTGCCGAACTCTTTCCCCATGCTGAACTTTACGGGTGCGATGTCTCTCCCCTGTCGATCGATATCGCAAAAAAACGGAATGAAAAGCATCTCGCATGGAGAATGAATTTTAAACAGTGCACGGTTGTCGATCTGATCTTTCCCACCGGATACTTTGATACGGTCATTTCTATCGAAAGTTTGTACTTTTGGCCCGATGTTCTCGGCGGATTGAAAGAAATCAACCGCGTTTTGAAAAAAGGGGGGTGCTTTATGACCGCTCTGGAAATGGGGAACGGCCCCGAAGATGATAATTTCAAAAAACTTGCCGATGAAATGAAAATCTATTGCCCTGCTCCCGGCGAGTTGAACGATATGATGGTTCAAGCGGGATTTAATATCCTTTCCCTTGAGCATGATCAGCAAAGGGGCTGGCTTTGCGCTGTCGGCCAAAAATAAAATTCCTCAAAAATCAAATCAGAAAAACTTCACTGGATCATTTTGAAAAACGATGAAAAAGACGCTTCCCGAATCTGTGTTGCAAATTTTTAAAATTCTCAGATCCGGAGGCGCTTCAGATGTTCTTATCGTTGGCGGACATGTCCGCGATACGATCATGGATCTGGAATCCAAGGATATTGATCTTGAGGTCTACGGACTCACCTTCCAGAATATTATCGAAATATTGTCCCCCTTCTTTCGGATCAACGCGGTGGGTCAAAGTTTTGGCGTTTTAAAGGTCAACAATGAAATCGACATTGCCCTTCCCCGCCGCGAATCCAAAGCAGGAGTCGGACATACGCAGTTCGATATCCAATCGGATCCTTATCTCGATCCTTATACCGCCTTTTCGCGGCGCGATTTCACGATCAACGCGATCGGAATGCGTGAAGACGGATCCTTTTACGATCCCTATCATGGAATCGACGATATTAAAAATAAAAGACTTCGTGCGGTTGGTCCCGCGTTCAAGGACGATCCGCTGCGTGTTCTTCGGGGAATGCAGTTCGCGGCCCGGTTCGGATTCACCATGGATCAGCAAACGATCGACTTTTGCCAGCAGGTTCGGCCTGAATTTGAACAGCTCTCCAAAGAACGGATCTATGAAGAGTGGAAAAAATGGATCCTTAAAGGACTTTATCCCTCCAAGGGACTTCTGGTTCTGGAGCAAACAAAATGGATCGATTGTTTTCCCGAGCTGTCTGCGCTGGCCGGCTGCCCGCAAAATCCAAAATGGCATCCGGAAGGCGACGTCTGGAAGCACACGCAGTTGGTTTGCGATGCGATGAAGCACCAAATTCTTGCCCATAATTCCGCAGATGCGCCGTTCGCTTCCGATCCTTTTACCGAAGAAGAACAGCTGATTCTCATGTTCGCCGCGCTTACCCATGATTTCGGTAAACCGAGTACAACCGCTCCGGATGAAAACGGCGTTCTCCGATCTCTCGATCACGCAAAAGAAGGAACAGAAATTGCGCAAGCTTTTTTGGAAAATATGCGCGCTCCCATCTTTCTTGCGGAAAATGTCTGTCCTCTTGTTCGGGAACACATGGGCGCAATGGCGCTTTCCGGCGACGAAGCTCCATCCCCTCGAACTGTGCGGCGCCTTGCCTGCCGGCTGGATCCGGCCAACATTCGTCTTTGGGCGTATTTATGTCAAGCGGACGCCTTGGGAACCGGATCTTCCGGCGCTCCGATTCATGGGGAAATCACTGAAGAATCCCTCGCCAACGCCAAAGTTCACTTTAAAGCGGACCGATGGCTGGAAATCGCACGCCAATTGAATCTCGAAAAAGAGAAACCGACCCCTCTTGTTCAGGGCCGCAATTTGATCTCCCTCGGAATTGGAACCGGTCCTTCCATGGGAAAAATTCTTAAACAGGCATTCGAAGCCCAGCTCGACGGAGAATTTTCTACTCCGGAAGAGGGAATCGAATGGATCAAAAATAATATCGACTTGAAAATTCAAAAGTAAAATGATAAAGAAATTTTTCACTGTTTATTTTGCCGTTCCTTTGGTTTGGCGCATTCTTGCAGGATTTGTTCTCGGGATCGGAATTGGCCTTTTGTGTTCCCAATTACCCGACCCAAAGATTCAGAAAATCGTAAGTATTTCGGATCCTTTCGGACTCGTTCTGATCTCCATGCTCAAGATGGTCGTTTTCCCGATCATTTTCTTTTCTCTCATTCTCGGATCGGCAAGTCTTCCCTTGAAAAAATCGGGAAAGCTGGGACTTTCCGTAATGGTCTGGTATTTTCTCACCTCTCTTTTCGCAACGGTCTTTGGGGTTCTGCTCGCTTTTTTCCTCAATCCGAAAATGGCCAATTTCTCCGAAAAAACCGCGGGATCCCAGCTTGGCGCGGAAGTTCTGAAAAATGATCCAACCGCCGGAAATATCGGATCCTTTTTTGCCGGACTCTTCCAAAATCCGTTCGAAGCCCTCGCTCATGGGCGATTTCTTCCGATCGTGATCTTCTCGATCCTGTTCGGACTTGCCGCAAGGGTCCTTCTCGATCATGCGAAAACGAGCGAAAAAGATTCCAATAATATCAATGCGTTTCTCAGTGTCTGCGATGCCGCAAGAATAATCTCCTTTAAACTGATCGACTGGATCATGGAGTATTTCCCGTTTGGCGTCTTCGCGTTGACCTTTACCAACTTTATGAAAAACGGAACGATTCTTTTCGGTCCCTATTTACGAATCGTCTCTTGCGTCGTGATCGGGGTTCTCGGAATGCTCCTTCTGATTTATCCGCTGGCTGTTCTGATCTTCTGCCGCGAAAATCCGTATCGGCTGCTGTTCCGGCTTCGGGCCCCGATCCTCACCGCGTTTGCGACCCGATCGAGTGCGGCAACCCTTCCAATCTCACTTCAAACCTCCGAAAAACTCGGAATTTCCTCCGCTCTGTCCAGCTTTTCCCTCCCTCTCGGATGTACTGTCAATATGGACGGGGTTTGCGTTCATCTTCCTGTCTTCGTAATATTGGCGGGAAATATTTTCGGAGTTCCTTTCGGCCTTTCTCAACTCCTGATCCTTCTTCTTTCCGTCGTTTTCGCCTCCATCGGGGCGGGCGGAATCCCGGGCGGAAGTGTCTTTCTCCTCTTTATGATCCTCGAAAACGCGGGATTTGAACCGGCTCAAGTCGCAAGCATCGTTGCCCTTGCCCTCGGGATCAATCCGATTCTGGATATGTTTGAAACCGCGTGCAACGTTGCCGGCGATAATATCTGCACCTATATCGTTGCGAAAAGAGGGGGAATGATCAAGTCTTCCTGATATTCTTTCGCAATAATACGGAGAGTTCACTTTGAGAGAATTTCCTTTGAGAAATAATATTTTACCCGACGGGTACTCTTTTTCTTTTCCGGGGTTATAATAATTTTCAGTGTTCTTGAAGACGGACCATTCCGGAGAATTATGTTTATGTCCGATTATCCGACACCTTTTGAACCGGATCAGGATCCGGACATTGTCCTTATGCTGAAAATTCAGCAAGGGGACGCTCTTGCTTTTGAAGAACTGATGAACAGAAATCAGGATCGGGTTCATTCTCTTCTCCAAAATATGATTGGGAATTGGCAGCTTGCGGAAGATCTTACCCAGGAAGTATTTTTGAGGATCTATCGGGCGCGGTCCACCTATTCCCCGGACGCTCCTTTTTCCACCTGGCTTTACAGAATAGTCCATAATATCGCCTTGAACGCGATTCGGTCCAAACATCGGCACCCGGAGCTTCTTTTCAGCGGAGCAGGAGGCAAGCAGTCGAATCAGAGCAGTTCTTTCGCTTTTGAAAATACGCTTCTCGCAAAAAGCGGACTGCTTCCGGCCCGTCAACTCGCGCAGAAGGAGATCCAGGAAGTTGTTCGAAGCGCAATCGACTGCTTGAGTGAGCGGCAGCGAATGGCCCTGCTCCTTCATCGATTTGAAAAGATGAGCTATCAGCAGATCGCCGACATTATGTCCTTAACCCCCAAAGCGGTAAAATCCCTTCTTTGCCGCGCACGTTTGAATCTGAAGGATCTCTTGAAATCTTATGTCGAGGAAGGAGAAGAAGACAAATGAAAAAAGACTTTTCAAATGATGCAATCTCCCATTCCGGCAAAGAAGATCCCCCTTCCGATCCGATTTCCCTCTTTCCCAAAGACGAATCCATTGCCGAAAAAGAATTCCTGATCGAAGAGGATCTTCCATACGATGATCCCGACGAAGAAAAAGAATTACTTGATGAAGATCTTTCCGAAGAAGATGAACTTCTGATCGGGTGGCTCGACAAAGAGCTGTCCGGGGATCAGCGTTCCCTCTTCGAAAAGCGGCTTGCAGAATCCCCTGAACTCCGAAAAAAACTTGAAGATCTCCGAAAAACATGGGATCTTCTCGGTTCCCTTCAAACGGATCCCGTCGGGAGTACACTCACTCAATCCACAATGGAAATGGCCGCCGTCGCCGCAAATGATGAGATCACTCAGAAAAAGAGGGGAATCCAAAGGTCCAGAAAACTCTTTTTCGTTCTCTCCTTGATTCTGCTCCTGCTGGCAGTCGGCATCGGAACGGTTTTCGGCCTTTTTTTCCTCCCCAACCCGGAAAAACAGATCAAAAAGGACATTCCCGTTATCCTCCTTCTGGATCAGCTGGAAACCGTCGGTAATTTCGACTTTCTCCTTCGGTTAAAGGATTCCGAACTGTTTCTCAAAGAGGTCCGTTCTTTTCCGCGAAGAAATTTCCCCATGGGAAAAGAATCGCTGAAAAATGATCGGATTCCCGAAAACAACGCCAATTATTCCCTGGAACAGCTGCAGGAAGATCCCGATTTTCCAAGGCTTTTCATGAAATTTGGCCGATTCACTCCCGCCCGAAAAGAAGAATTTCGAAAATTTTATGAAAAAATCATGCTTTCGTCCGACAACCCCATTCTGCTTCGAACGATGAAAAATTATTACAACTGGTTCTGTTCCGAAGTTCACGAAACCGTAAGGGACGAAATTGGAAAGCTTTCTCCGGATAAGAAACTGGAAAAAATCCAATTCCTTATCACCGAGTATCGAAGAGGTGTCCAAAAAAGAATGGAATTGACCGGACAAAAAGATCACGATGGAAAATTTTCCCGAATTCCGCGTAATCCCTCCAGCGCCTTTCCCTTTGATAATTCGAATCCTTATGAAGCCGGAAAAAAGGAACTTCGCTTTCGCGAAAAGCTCCCCAAAGAACTCCGCAAGGAAGATCTCAGCACTTTTAAGCCGGAATTCGACGAATTTGTAAAAAAGAGATCTGAAAAAAGGCCTCCCCAAAATGGGGAAGGTCCTCCTCAAAATGGAAATTCAAAAAATAAAACCAATGCGGGAAAAAAGAATAATGCCGGAAAAAATGGATTTTTTGATCTCATTACGGAATTCATCGTCGAAAAATCCGCCGATCATTTTATCGAACGATTAACTCCGGAAGCCCAAAAGTATATGAAAAAACTTTCCGATCGCGAAAAAATCAAAATGATCGGTCTCCTCTTCACACTGGAACTCCATAAAGGAATCGATTTTCGTAATATTACGCCCTTTCCTTATGGAAACGGAAAGAAAAACGTTCCGCCCGGACAGAATTACGCACCTCGTGGCGAGGTCTTCAAGGAAAACAGTCAATGGAACCGGTTTCGTGAAAAAGATCCGCGTCCGGAAGGGGTTTATCGAATGAGTGAATCCACTTCCGAACTGGCGGAAACCCTTCGCAGACTTCCGCAAAAACAACGGGACGAACTCCTCAGCCTTCCTGCGGAAGAGATGTATGCACAGCTTCTGATCCTTCATTGGGGCTTCGCGCCGCAAAAAGGAATCAACCGCTTCCCGAATTCCGACCGGCCGAAAGATCCCGGACAAATGGGAAACCAGAATCGTCCGACTGATCCGTCCCGTCCGGTTCCCGCTCCTCCGCAAGATCGAATTCCGCAATTTCCTCCTCCGCAGGGCAATCCGCTCCCTCCGCCGTTTCCTGATCCGCCGAAAGATCAGAATCCGCCCGTCAAGCCGCAAGGACCGCCGGATATCGTTAAAATTTCCCGTCCTTTCCTTGTTCAAATTACATAATCCCTAATATTTTCCTCAATTTTCTCCTTTTTCTAAAAATAATCCTTGAAAAACATGGAGGATCTTGGTAAAATCAGTAATATAGTAAAATCCCGTGAATTGCATGTAATATCGATTTTTTCGATCTTACCGGAAATATTTTTTCTTTTCCTGTAAACCTTTTGCAAGAAGGAAAAAATCTCTGTTGCAACTCTTTATAAAAGCTGGTAAAATGTATAGAGCGTTATTTTCGATGGAATTCCATGTTTTATGCCCGGCCGTTTTTCCGCAGAAACATTTCCGCGCCAAAAAGGGACAAGCCGACATGGAACACACCGGCGGACAAAATTCCATTTACGGTTTTCGAACCTTCAAAGAATCGATCTTGATTCGAAGATTTGAAGCGGAAAACCGGATAATGGATTGGATATCAGAATTACTTTGAGAGAAGAGGATCAAAAGAGTATGAGAACTCGTCTTGTCAAAACGTTGTCTTTGGGGATTACAGCATGTTTTTTAATCATCGGCTGTTGTTCCGTTTTTGCTGAAGACGCCGTTCAGATGGACACCTATTCACTGAGCAATGGAACCAATTACTTTTTGATTCCACTTAAAGGGGAAGCGGTCAAGTCGGACGCCGAATATACGGATGTTGCCGTACTTGTCGATACATCGGCAAGTCAAATTGGAGAGGAGGTTCGTAAAGCGGGCCAGGATGCGGTCCAATCTCTCATCTCCAATCTTCCGGCGAATGCCCGTATTCAGATCTTCACGGTTGATGGAAATACAGAATCCTTGACAGGGGGATTTGTTCCCCTGAAATCTCCCGAAGTGGAGAAGGCGATGAAAAGCCTGAAAGAAAACACGCCTCTCGGCGCGGCCGATCTTCAAAAATCACTCCGGGCCGCCGGGGATTCCTTCGATTTTCTGGAAAACGCGAACCGTTCCATCGTTTTCATCGGACGAGGGGTCAGTACCTCCGCGGTCCTTGATGAAAAGGCTTTTGGAGAAGTGGTGAAAACATTGGTTCTTGATCGTGTTCCGGTCAGTTCCTTTGCGAATGGAGCGGTTACCAACGTCGAAGTTCTCGGCGCTTTGGCAAACCAGACCGGCGGATATGTTGTTGATCCCGGGATCAAAAACGGATCCGATGCCGGAAAACTCCTCGCCCAAGCAGCTTCCGCTTCCGTCTATTGGCCAACGGACGCTCCGAAATTTTCGGATAATCTCACTGTCTTTCCGAATCCGGTTCCTCCGCTTCGAAGTGATCGGGAAACCTTCATTATCGGAGCAAAATCCGGCCCCATGAAGGACGAAACGATTACAATTCCCGTTGAATTCAATAAAGACGGTGCGAAAGATCTCGTTTGGAAAGCTGCTCCTGCCGCTTCGAATCCCAAGAATGAATACCTTTACAAAATGGTGGAAAAAGCTTCCAAAGACCAGGGATTGACTCTTCCGATCGCCGGACGTCTCCTTTTGGGAAATGCGGAAGCGGGAACGACTGCCATTTTGAACGATACCAAAGATCTCGCAAAACAGGCCCTTGAAACCGGAAACCCGCAGCAAGCTGCTCAGCTGGCCAAACTGGCCCAGGCTCAGGCTCCGGAAAATACCGATGTCAACGCAATTCTTGCCAAGGCAATGGAAGAATCCAAAGCTTTCGAACAGGCCGAACAGATCCAGAAAATCAGTCAACCCAAGCCGGAACCGACCCTTTTGGATGCAACAGAAACAAATGTCTCTTTGGCAACAGCCGCTTCGCGCGCCCACGCTAAAGTCCTCATTGATGAAGCACGCCAAATAGCCCGAACCGATCCGGATACTGCCCTTCAGGACATAAAACTCAACATTCAGAAGGTCAAAAACGATCGCGTTTTATCCCCTAAAGACAGAAACGCCATTCTCAACGAATTGACGACAACCGCACAAATGCTCCAAAAAGCCAAAACCGATAAGGAACGGCGCGATTATATCGCACTCCGAAATCAGGCAACGGCTCAGGAACGTCTTAAGGTTATTAAAGAAAATGATATCAATGAACAAAGACTGATCGAGCTCATGAAGAGATTCAATTCCCTTGTTGAGCAAAGCCAGTTTGTACTCGCCTGGGAAGTTGCGGAAACCGCCGCGGCAATCGCAGGAGAAAATGCGCCTCTTCCGACGCAGGCCGCTCTGGTTGTCCTCGCAAGAGACGCTTATGTCCAGAATCAGGATCTCCGTATCCGCCGCCGAAAAGGCTTTCTGGATGTCCTGATGTCTGTCGAACGGTCTCATATTCCGATCGCCGATGAACCGCCGATCGTTTACCCCGATCCGGAAACCTGGCTCGCTCTCAAAAAGACCCGAAAAGAAAAGTATTCCGATACGGCCCTCTTTACCGAATCGGATCAGGCAAGAAAAATCGCAAAAGCTCTCGACTCCATTACCGACGTCGAAGGCGGTGAAGATAAAGAAGAAACGGTGGAGTCCTGGCTCGAAAAAATCAAAAAGCAGTTCGGAATCAATATCGTTTTCGATAAAGCCAATATCGAGGAAACGACTGGAAATTCCGTAAATGCTTTGAAAATCGATCAGCCGCTCCTCGGGGTCTCCCTCCGAAGTGCTCTCCGCCATGTTCTTCGTCCTCACGAACTCGGTTTTTCGATCCTTGATGATGCCCTGTATATCACAACTCAGGACCAGCTCAAAAATAATCCCCAGATCTCCACCTCGCTCCGCCTTTACAGCATTCAAGACCTGATCGCTCCTCCCCAGCAGTCCATGATGGGCGGCGGTATGATGGGTGGAATGGGCGGCGGCGCCTTCTTCGCTCCTCCCGAAGTCCCCAATGCAAGAGCCCTTCAAAATAAAGGAAATTCCATCATGAAAGATTTCCTTCAGAAACCGGCCCTCAATCCCGCAAAAGGTATTTTTTACCTCGACGCAAGTGAAGATCTTCCCCAAAACTCTTCCGCTCAGCCTCCCGTCTCCTTAAATGAAAAATGGGATCGCTATCTGGAAGCAAACAAAATCGCAAAACCGGTTTTGGAACAGGGAACTTCCCCAGAAATCACCGCGAAAAACGAAAAGATCATGAAGCAGTATCAGAATGATCTGCTCCGCTTCAATAATGATCTTATGTTAAAAGTCAAAAATTTCTGCGATGCAAAAAATTACGATGAGGCAAAAGCCCTCCTCCATTCCTGTATCCGGAATAATGCCGCAGCCTCCTGGGTCTACGAGGCTCTCGTCCTCGTTCTCCTTCAGAGCAATGCCCCGCAAAAGGAAGTTGAAAAAGCGATTCTTTCCACCGCCGATTTCGGCGCTGATCCGGTCTCCATGCTCGGCATCGCCGCCTATCTCGAAAAGATGGGAATGAAAAAACGCGCTCTCGAATTGTATCACGAGATCTCCAAAGCGATCCCGACAAGGCCCGAACCCTATGTCCGTGGACTTGATCTTTCCCGTCAGCTCAACGATGAAAATGCCCAGAAATGGGTCGTCCTCGGTATCGCTTCCCAAGCGTGGGAAGGGAAACTCGTCGAAGATGTTTGGCAAAACGGAATGGATCTCGGAAAACAGCTCACCGAAAAAATGATCGCCGAAGGACGTACCGAAGAGGCCGCCGAGTTTGAAAAAGAACTCGCAGCCGCCCTGATTCGGGATGTTGTCGTCGAGGTCAGCTGGACCGGCGATGCGGAAATCGATGTCGCTGTTCAGGAACCGACTCATTCAGTCTGCTGGTTCGCCCAGCCCCGGACAACAAGCGGCGGAATTCTGAAAAAAGACCCCTTCGTTCTGAGTAAATCTTATGATACCCAAAAAGAAGGACAACGGATCCGCGTCTACACCTGTCCGATGGGATTCGACGGCGAATACACCGTACTCGTTTCCAAAAGCTGGGGAACCCTTCCCCAAAATAAGGTCGGTGTCCGCATTACAACAAATGCCGGATCGGTCAAAGAACATTCCGCATTCTATACGGTTCCTCTCAAAGAGGATAAAGCCTGCTTCGGGATCATTCTCGAAGGAGGACGCCGAAAAGAAGAGCTCAAACAGGAAATCCTCACTGCCGATGCCCTCGTGAATCAAATGGCGATCCACAATCAGCGCGTTCTCACGCAAAAAGTCGACCAGTTTAAAGATAATCAGGCCGCCGGATCCGCGCGAAACGCGAATCAATCTCTCGTCGCCTCCAAGGACGGGAATTATCAGTCCTCCTATAAATATCAGCCTGCGGACACCGCGGCGCCTTCCGGAAAGAACGCGGGATATTCCATGCCCGAAGTTCAATACGCCGGAGATGCCGGATATATGCCGGTCATCAGCTTCTACAATGTCGGAGCCGGAATGATGCTCCAGCCCAACAGCCTGGTCCCCATGGACAGCCGTACTTATGTCCGGTTCACCAACGATACCATGTTTACCGGACTCTTCAAAATGTTCACCTATACCGTTGCCGGCGGCGCCATGAATGATGTTTCCGGCGGTATGGGCGGCGGAGGAATGGGAGGCGGTAGGGGAGGCGGTATGGGCGGA
>JAUNSU010000151.1 GCA_030539035.1 Planctomycetia bacterium | reverse complement strand
CGAATTGCGTAGATTCGGAGGAAAATTCAGGAAAATTGACTTTGCAATTCTCCTGACTATTTTTTACCGGACTTGAAATCGGATCCCGTTTCCGGTAAAATTAAGGGATCCGGACAGGAGATCTTTGCAGACGATCCTTTGCAGGAAAGGAACAGATTTATTGAATCAGCGAGACCCGCCGGATGATCTTCCCGTCCGATGGATCTTACCAGATTTTTTCGTCGGGGAAGATAAAAATCAAACGGCTCAATATGCAAAAAGTATCACGGGGTCATTTTGTGCAAACTGCGGCGGCAGCCGAAATTCCGATCCCTCCTTTTTGTTTTCAGTACAACTTTCAAGGAGAATTCTTCAATGGCAAACTGGTTTTATTACGATAAAAACGGACAAAAGAAGGGGCCGGTTTCTGATTCCCAGCTCAAATACCTGGTTCAGCAGGGAACAATCACCGCGGATACGCAAATGGAATCCGAATGGGGACACAAAGGAACTGCGGGTCAAATCCCGGGATTGATTCCGAAAACATCCGCTCCGGCCAATCATTCCGCATCCGAATCCTCTGAAGTCCCCCCTGCTTCCACTCCAAGCGCACCGCGAAAGACATCCTCCGGACAAAAATCCCAGCCCGGGTTTACGCCACCCGCTTCGGGTAATACGGCTTCCGGAAAAGAAGGCCCCTCTTTTTCCGAAAAACCTTCCGGGCAAGGTATTCCCCCGTTTTCCGATTCCCCTTCTTCGCAAGGAATTCCACTCAACTTCCCTTCCTCCCCCTCGTATAATACGGCTTCCGGAAAAGAAGGCCCCTCTTTTTCCGAAAAACCTTCCGGGCAAGGTATTCCCCCGTTTTCCGATTCCCCTTCTTCGCAAGGAATTCCACTCAACTTCCCTTCCTCCCCCTCGTATAATACGGCTTCCGGACAAGGCGTTCCGTTTCCTTCGCCCGATACATCGGATTATCGCGAAAAAGGATACTGGCTGCTTGATTTCAAATTTCAGGATATTCGGCTTCCCGCGATTAATCGGTGGATCTGCAAGCTTTTTTACAGGATTTACTTCTTCCTTACCTGCTTGGCGATGATTATTTGCACGGTAATATTTTTATATGGAGGTTTTCGGGGAATTCAAATTACCACGCACATTGGCGGTAAAGATCAATTCCAGAAAGTATGGGACGGGGAGGGATCTTTTGAAATACCGGACCGGTCGCACATTGGCGGTGAAGATCAATTCCAGGGCGTATGTATTATTGCCGGCAGCACAATATTGAGTCTGCTCGTAATCACGCTTGCCGGCTTTCTTAACGTGTTTCTTACCCGTCTTTGCCTGGAATTCTGGATTATGTTAATCGATTGGATCGATATTACCACAAAAGCGGGCCGAAAATGGCTTGACGACCGCAGAACGAACCTCTGATTCGCCGAAAAATCCTGATCTGTTCCAAAACCGGGCAACCCTAATGCCCGTTTTTTTTTTGCGGAAAAGTTCGCCCATTTTTATATCCTTTCCTTAAAAAAAGGAAAGATTTGACTTGATTTATCTTTTTTTTAAGGTAAGATAGCAGTATCAAGGAAAGGAAATCTGATACAGGTCTCTTACGATCTTCAGGATGAAAATACAATCCGCCGCGAACTGCGGGCATTAAAAACCGCGGGCGAATCACTCGGCATCGAAAACCGATTTCTGATCACCTGGGATACCGAAAAAGATCTGGAGCAGGGAGTCCGCGCGGTTCCCGTCTGGAAATTTCTCCTTGAAAATGATCGCGATCTGTAATGGACAAGATATGCAAAAAGGCCGGGGATCCGTTAAGATCACCGGCCTTTCGAACGCATGCGGCGTCAACGCAACGCCAATGGGAAATTTTCTTTGTATTTCGGGAAAAGTTTTTTCTGTTCGGTTTAAACTCGATCGTTGTTCCCGTCTCCTCTTTTCACAGGAGACGGGAACGATCGAAGAGAATTTCTTTTAGTGTTTGTAAGATTGGAGGAAGGATCCGTTGTCCGCAACATCAAGGAGCGGACGGAGCGGATTCTGAAGGCTTTCACGGCTGTTCCCGCCAAGGAAAACGGTCAGCGAAATCGATACATTCCAGGTCTGCTGCATGAAGTCGGTTCGATAATGCCGATCGTTCGCGAAAACATACGTAAAGCTGTTTTTCAGGGCAATATAATCGCTGATCGGAACTTCAACGTTCGCACCAACGAGCAGATCACTGTTTTCTGTTGCTCCGACGAGGATGTCTCCCTGTCCTCCGCATTCAAAATACTTTCGGATAAAGCCCGCATACCAGGAAGTCGCTTGAACGGTAACCCGATCCGCCGCTTGGCTGTCGAATCTCCAGAAGTTGAAGACTTCATCACTGGCCCGGAACGCACCCCGGAAACCGATATCCGTATTGCAGTCGATCTTACGGGACACTTCCGTTCGATACTGGCCAATCGTGTAATCCGAAAAACTGTCGTCGTTCAAGGAATCATAAACGACTCCCCATTGCCAGCAGCTGCAAGGATTTCGATAGAAGATCCCTGCTGTCCAGAACAGTTGGTTCCGATTACTGCTTTTTTCCGTTGCGGTATCATATCCGTTCAGGGAGGTTACCGCATACCGGCCGCCCGCCTGGCCGCTGATCCCGCACAAAATTTCCGTCGGGGTTGACCAGTTGAGCGAAAGATCCGCGCCGAAATTCCCCTGATTCATTGTATCCATGGGATTACGGTATCCAAGAACACCAACACCGACCTGGGTATTTTGAACGGCGTAATACAGCGAGGGGCAGATATTGCTGAAGCACCAGGGATGTCCGTACATTTCATATCCGTAAGCGGCCGCCGGAGGAGTGTTCCGTTCGCACATTCCTTCATTTGCCTGATTCGGAAAATAGCCCGGATAATAATCCGCAGCGGGACACGCATTGTTGACACCCGGAACCAGATGAGCTCCATAGGGGTTGTTGGTCATCGAACCGTCGTCCCGGCGTCTTCCAAGATCCTTGGGAGGATTCTTCGGTCGGGAACCATCCTGCTGGGCCGTTGTCCCCTTTTGCGGCGCCTGTCCGGATTCCGTACTCAGATTGCGCGGAACATTTTTATTCTGCGGAGCCAACGGATTTTCATCTTTACTGTTGACATTGACCCGAGTTCCATCGGGAAGCGTGATCATTCCGCCGTTCTTTTGAATGATATTGCCGGCGGCGTCCCGTTCCGGAGCAATAATCGATTCCGGAGCAAGAAACGGATCTGCTTTCGGGGCTCGCGGTGCATTTCCCTGCGGTAATATGGATTGGGTAAGGCGAACAGCCGGTCTGGCCATCTCCGGCCGGGAAGTATTCAATTCCGATGTTCTGATCGGACGGGCCCCATTTTGACTCAAAGTCGCCTGTCCATTTCCTTCGAAAGGAATCTCGGCAACTTCGCCCGACGGATTGGTCCAGGGACTCTCCACCGGACTGGTGATCCGAATCGATGTTCCCTGTGTGTAATTCGATTGTCCGAAAACGTCCGGACTCTGCGCGATTCCCAAAGAAACGAGTCCAAGCGCAACCGCCTGAATTCCTCTTTTGGCTTGCAGCCAAAGGGAAGACTTCCCGTTTCTCAGATCTCTTCTTTTGCATGCGTTCATTTTTTTACCTTTCCTTTTTCAAAGTAAGTGCAATTTCCCATAGGGACTCCCTAAGGAATCCTATAATGTATTTTCGGCTGAAAATAATCCTTACTTTCGTTAAAATTGATAAAATCGGAATAATTATCCTATTTTATGCAAAAGAAAAAGTTAACCTGATAAGATAAACAAAATGCGCAGTATCGACAACTTAAAAAAGTCGATATTGCGCATTTCCATTGTTCCTGATCCAAAGATCAGATCATTGTATATAAGAAGAGAAAAAACGTATTCCTGGATTACTCTTCGTTTTTATCGGAAATATCCGTTCGATACCAAGATCCGTCCCAATGAATCTTTCCGACGGCTTCATAAGCCCTCTTTTTAGCTTCGGCAACGCTGTTTCCGAGCGCGGTAACGCCGAGAACACGTCCACCGGAAGTACAGACATTCCCGTCTTTGAGAACGGTTCCGGCATGAAAGACCTTAACATCGGGAATCCTGGCCGCATCATCAAGCCCGGAAATAATCTTTCCCTTGGCATAAGACCCGGGATATCCTTCGCTGGCCATTACAACACAGACGGCGGGCCGATCGTCCCATTCCAATGGAGGCAAAGTACCCAACTTGCCGTCGATCACCGCTTCCATTACATCAACAAGATCTGTTTTCAACCGCATCAGGAGAGGCTGGCACTCCGGATCCCCAAATCGGGCATTATATTCCAGAACTTGCGGACCCTGCGGGGTCATCATCAATCCGGCATAAAGAACGCCCTTGAAGGGAACTTCCATTCTGTTCAGTTCATGGACCGTCGGGACAAGAACGTTGGCTTCGATCCAGTGCAATTTCTCATCATCGACAAGAGAGGCGGGAGAATACGCGCCCATTCCGCCGGTATTCGGACCCTGATCGCCGTCGTGAGCCGCCTTGTGATCCTGTGCGGGCTGCAAGGTCATTATTGTCTGCCCATCGGTAATTGCGAGAACACTTGCTTCCCGACCGGTAAGGCATTCTTCGACAACAATCCGATCCCCCGCCGTTCCGAATTCATGTTCGCCCATAATCGCCTGAAGCGCGGCGATCGCTTCGTCCCGATTTTTGCAAACGATCACGCCTTTTCCTGCGGCAAGTCCATCCGCTTTTACAACCAAAGGACGATTTCCTCCTCCTTTAATATAAGTCAACGCCTCGTGGTAATCGGTAAAGACTTTGTATCCGGCCGTTGGAACCCCCGCCTTATAAAGGAGATCCTTGCAGAAGACTTTGCTTCCTTCGACCTGAGCGGCTTTTTTATTCGGACCAAATACGCGCAATCCTTCTTTTTCAAAGGCATCAACGATCCCGAGAGAAAGAGGAACTTCCGGGCCGATTACGGTCAATCCAACCTGATGATCTTTCGCGAACTGGATCAGGGCCGGAAAATCTTTTTCACTGATCGGAACATTGACGGCATCCAGGCCGGTTCCCGCGTTGCCCGGGGCAACATAGACCGTATCCACTTTAGGACTTTGCCCCAATTTCCAGGCCAAAGCGTGTTCACGTCCGCCGCTTCCAACGATCAATACATTCATATCCTATTTCTCCATATAAAATTGAAGTGAGTTTTTATCCAAAAAAACGAAAGAGATCAGCTTGTAATCCCACGGGTCAAGGTCATAAAGGCCGTTTCCAGATTGATCTCCTCTTCCCGGAAAGAGCGGATCCGAAAACCGGAATCGATCAGATGGTTTAAAAGCAGGGAATACTCGTCCAGTCCGTTCCCTTTTTTAATAAAGATCCGAATCACATCGTTCTTGATCCGTTCAACCGATTCGACGATCTCCTCCTCGGAAAGGAGCTTCATCGCTTCATCGAGTCGTTTATGAAATTTTTCGATTTCATCCCGATGTTCCGCAAGTTCAATGAGGAGGACCGGCTGGTCCCGCACCTGCTGCATTACATCGTCCACCCGGGCATTGACCAGAAGTTCGCCCCGTTCGATAATCCCAACTTTATTGCAAATATCCGCAAGCTCAGGAAGAATATGGCTCGATACCATAATAGTTTTTCCGCGTCCTCCCAGCCGTTTAAGAAGTTCCCGGATCTCAATTCGCGCACGGGGATCCAAACCGCTTGCCGGCTCATCCAGAAGAAGAACTTGCGGATCATGCAGAAGAACCCGGGCCAATCCGAGGCGCTGCGTCATCCCGCGGCTCAAGCTGGTTACCAGCGCTTCCCGTTTATAGCCCAGATCGACAAGATCAAGAACATCGTTGCAAACTTTTCGCCGCGCTTCCCCTTTGATCCGATAGGCCGCCGCGAAAAATTCCAGATACTCGATCACTTTCATATCGTCGTAGACTCCGAAAAAGTCGGGCATAAATCCGATCAGACGCCGTATGATCTTCGGTTCCGTATAAATCGAATGTCCGCAGATATACGCTTCCCCCCAAGTCGGCTGAAGAAGCGTTGCGAGGATCTTCATCGTCGTCGTTTTTCCGGATCCGTTCGGTCCGATAAATCCGAAAAGATCGCCTTCAACAAGATCCAGCTTCAGATTCTTGAGCGCGAACAATTTTCCGTACTGCTTCGTTAAATCTTCTGTTTTGATCATAATAAATTACTCTGTAAATATGGAAATGATTTCTCTCGAACAATACTATTTCTTTTCCTTAACCGGAAAAACAATGCGAACCAGCGTGATCCGCTTTGTTTTTTCGGAAAACCCGGTCCAGTTCCCCTTGAGATCTTTCTGCTGAAGATCGACCTGAATCGGAAATGATCCCGACGTTTTGGGATCGGATTCTGCTGCTTCATCGACCGTTCCGATCAAGATGGCCCTTCCGGTTAAAAGCGATTCGCTCAGATCGACATAATGCTGATAGGAATTATCCAGCCCGATCGCGCTGAATCCTCCCGCGATTCGATAAAACATCATGGTCCGCGCAATATAGGCAAGATCAAGCGAACGGCTGTCGTATCGCTGAAGTCCTTTTTGAATCACCGCATGATTCGATGCCTGGAACGGATCCTGTGTTGTTCCCAGAACGAGATGGCGCTCCGTTCGCGGGGTTTTAATCGAGATCTCTTTCACCTGTCCCGGCTCCAGGGTTCCGACATTCAAGGCCCAGCGTCCGTAAAAAAGGATCCCGTTGCGAATCGCGGTTTTAAACGGATTGCGCAATTCCCCAACCGGGATCTCATCGAACAGGGAAAGATCACTCTTGACCGCTCCCTTGATCGATCCGGTCCAGCGTCCGAGCAGACTCTTCGACGATCGCACCTGGATCGGAACCCCGTTCAATTCGGATTCCGGCTCACCAATCGCGTAAGGATCTTCCCAGAATTCGGGCGTGATCGTTTTCGGCGCCATTCCCCCCAGCGCGTTCCCTTGAAGTCCGAGCCAGCAGAAACGGCAATCGTCGACTTTCAGATCCCATGCGGATCCTTTCTCCGCCCGCGGGGCCAGCCTTAAATCAAAGCAGCTGTCCCGTGGACTGTAGATCCCGAGCCAACTCGTTCCGCGAACCCGATCGTTCTCCTGATCAAAATCGATCAGATCCAGCCGATTGACTCGAACCGCCTGCGGATTCCCTTTGTGAGAAAGCCAAATCGAAAGGCCGGCAAAGATCAAAATAAAAATCGGAAAGGTAATCCACGTTAAGTTCGGCCGTTTGAAAAGATGATGCGTTAAATACCAGTCGAGCGGACCGATCAACAGAAGATAAAGGAAGATCAGGCCCAAAATCAGGGAAAACGGAATGTTCCAGACGCCGTCGTAAATATCCAGCGCGCTTCGAATCTGTCCGGAAAGATCTGTATAGCCCTGCTGGACCAAAAGATTATCCGACGTTTTCGCGTTGATCTTTTCCGGATCGAACCCGAAAAGACGAACGATCAGACCCGACCGGCCGCTCCATTTCACCAAAGGCGCTTCTGATAAATCACCGGTAAAAAACGTGATCGATCCCAATCCGAACGGCGTTCGAATCAAAAACGGTGTTTCCATTTCCGCGATCTCGACTATTGCGTCCGATTTCAGGTCCCGCAGCTGGGGGATCTCAAGATACGGCGCGTCCAGCGATCCGGTCATCACGAGATTCTTCGCCTTCGGAACATATCGAACAAGAGCGTTGGCAATACGGATCTCCTGAAGATCCTTTCGGGGAACACCGGGAACGAAGTCGGAAAAAGCGCCGTTTCCCCCAAGATAAGGGAGCGACCCTTTCCCGGCAAGAACGAAAAGGCGCCCGCCTTGCCGCACCCAATCCGATAAAGCCCGGATCCGAACATGATTTTTATCGATTCCATCCAGCGCTTTCGGATCAGTCGTCGCGAGGATCATCATATCGATCGCTTCGTATCCGATCCCCTGATCCGGAAGATCTGAAAAAGAAGCGATTCTCCGAATAATCGGACGGTGATCTTCTTTCAATCGCAATTCTCCCATTGCTTCCTGAAGTCCGATATTCTCTTTACCGACAATCAGATAGATCGGCCGCTGGGCAAGGACCGGGCCG
>JAUNSU010000150.1 GCA_030539035.1 Planctomycetia bacterium | reverse complement strand
CTCCCGCTCTGGTTTTTACGATACTTCACCCCTCCAACTGCGGAACTTGGGTTAAGCGATGAATACCGTTCAAATATCATGTCAATGCTGTTTTGAGTATGCGTCAGCCCTGCCTCCGCTTCCCCGGGTTAATCGGAGATTAGCTCTTTTAGAGACTTTAACCTCTTCACTAATTTTATTCCCTAATTCCGTTCGCTTCGCTCACTCCATTACGGGCTTGCATACGCCTCACAAATTATAAATTCGGGATCGGGTTTCCGTCGCAGACATGGCCCAATCGTCCGATAATGCTGTTGCGCGTGGTTCCCGCGGCTTCCGTTGTTGCGTTGGAGTAAAGATATCCGGTCGGGGTTGTGTTGGAAAATGCCCTTACACTGCCGTCGCCCAAGAGGAAGTTGGCAACGCCTGCGTGTGTTCCTCCCCAATGCGGCTGGCCTCCATCGCCATCTTCTTGCCAGCTATTGCTTACCATTGTCGTTGTGTTGAACATATAGTCGTTCGGACCTTTCGCGAAACAGGAAAACATGGATCGGGAAACCGCGTGCCCGGTCCAGAAGGCCCCAAGCGTATACATGGAACAGTCGAGACAATAGGCCCCCGTATAGTCCGTTTCGAGCCGGTCGCATTTTCCGATATAATCCTGCGGAATGAATTTTTCTCCGATAATGATCTGATTGGAGGTACCGTCCTGCCACCAGGACATATTATCACGCGGATACCAGGAAGAGGAATCATTGTCGGTTGTTCGTTTTGCCAGTCGAATCGGTCCGATGGATATCAAATCAATCGGGTTCGTAGCGCTTCCTTCTCTCCATTGGTTCGCAAACCATGCACCTCTGCTGATTCTTTTTGTACCGACCACAAACGCGTAATCGCCCTGCGGTCCCCAGATTCCGCCCTGTCCATTATTCGGGGTTTCGCCATCAAGGTAAGTCGGTGCCCGACGGGAAGGACAGAAGAAACCGTCCACGGTCAATGATCGCCGTTCTTCCTCCGACAATTTATTCCAGAAATTGCTATTGTCCGTATCGTTTTTGAACTTGGCTGTTTTATTGGAAACGAGATCAAAGACATTCTGCTGTTCCATGTAAGGGAGGATTAAAACCCAAAAAGAAGCCCGGAACCCGTTTTGGGACGCGGCTTGTCCAACGCCCGCCGGAGGGATTCCGTCCCGAACATCATGGAAATTATGAACGGCCAATCCGAACTGCTTCAGATTATTGACACACTGCATTCGCCGGGCCGCTTCCCGAGCCGCTTGAACCGCAGGCAAAAGAAGTCCGATGAGAATACCGATGATCGCGATTACAACCAATAATTCAACGAGTGTAAAGCCGCTCTTTTGAATATCTTTACTGTTTTTCATGATTTACTCTCCTTTATAATGCTGTTTGATTTCGACTGCTGTAAACGCACGATCGAAAAGAGTGAATTCCGCGAACGATCCGCCAAGGAATCGATCATTTTTTTTGCACCTGGCCCGATCCAGATTGCCAAGAATCGCGTTTCCGACTTTCAAGGGAATCGGATGGCTCCAAATCTCAGAAGATACCTGTTTCCCGTCGAGATACATTTCAATTTTCTGTTCCTTTCCGTTAAGCACAAGGGCAAAATCGGACCATGTGCCGTTCAGTTCGGGAAAATAGCAGGGAATCGATTCGTAATACCGTTTTCCCCTTGCATTTTGATCGGTAATAAGGAAATTGATCTGTCCGTCCTGCGAGATCTGCCATAAAAATCCTCCGTCCTCTTTCTGAAATTCTTCAGAGACAAAGAAAACGTTCGCTTCATTGCGAAGCTGATGAATTTTCACACGGGCAAAAAGTGTAAGATTATTGTATTGGCCCTCGACTTTAAATCGCGCCAAGGCGGAAGGCTGATCCATTTTTACCGACTGTTTGCCGGGAAGATCGCCGGGGTCGCTTTGTGTTTCCGTTAATACCAGGGCCGATGCGATTCCCGTACTCCGCGCACTTCGATTCGCAACACTTCCGTTTTTCTGATCATTGAAATCAAAACGGACAAGCAGATTCGGATTCCGATCCAGTTCGAATGTCCGACGAACCTCTTTCTCTTTTTTGATCTGAACCGTTTGTTCATAATTCGATCGGAACGCGGAAAAAGTGATCCATTTATTCGGATCGATCGGCTTGGCGGGACGGAGCAGAGGACTTTTACTGAAAGAAAAATCTTTGCCTTCAAACAGGGAGTCAAGAAGGGTATTTCCCTGAAAGAGATCGACCTTTCCGCGAAGCACTTTGAGATCGATCGCGGCGGAATCGACTCTTACGGCAAATTCCGTTCCCCGGTCAATGATTTTTGTAAACGGCGTGAGGAGTTCGAATCCCGAACCTTCAGGAGGAACGAAAACCGTAAGATCCCCTTCCTTGCAAAAAGTGTGCATGGAATCGGACAGACTGAGATTTGCCGGACCGTTCATAATAATGGAGACGCCGTTTGTAAACTGGATCCGGATCTTTCCGCTTTTCAGAAAGAGATTGTCCGGACCAAGCGATTGTCCTTCCTTATAATGGATATTCGTATTTTCCCAAACAGGGTCGATCATTTCCGCGATCTTTGCGATTCCCTTGAAAAGGGGCATTCCTTTCGGCTTCCATTCTTCACGCAGAGTCTGCAAAGAAACCCAGGTTCCGATCGTGATGAAAAGAAGAACGGCGGTACTGATCAGGATCTTCCGGATCAGGATCTTTCTGTTTTTTCGACGAAGGGCAGAATAATCGGTGAGATCTTCTTTCTTGATCGGAATCGCGTTTTTTTCGTATTGAACCAGTTCCGCGAGAAGAATATCGAGATCTTCCTTTTCTTTCAAGAGGTCTGAATCGTCCGCGGAAAGATTCTGATCCTCGGGAGAACAGATCTTTCGATCGAGCGCATATTTTTCGGCGAGAAGAAAATCGGCCATCATATTGGATCGGAGATTTTTTAAAACATCCGGATCCTGTTTGATCAGGTCCAGCAGCTTTTGGGAATCTTCCGGAGTAATCACGCCGCGGACATAATCATCGATCAGAACATGGAAATCAAGAGGATTATTCATTGGAATTTTCCTCCTGAACGGCCCGTTCGACGCAATTCTGCAAGGTTGTGCGAATACGGCACATCATTTTTTGAAGTGTTTTCAGTTTCATTCCGACCGACGCGGCGATTTCTGTCAATTTCATTTTATGGAAATAGAACGCTTCAATCAGACGCCGATGTTTTTCCGGGATCTTGAGAAGGCAAAGTTCGAGGCCGCGCAGTTTAATTTCCTGTTCGGTGTCTTCCTTTGCGGTTCCGTTTTCTTCCATTTCCGTTCTCAAAAGCGAGGAGATCTCTTTCAGGGATTCCGGAAGGTTTTTGGAGTACTCTCTCCATTGCTGCAGAGCGATGTTTTTTGTAATCTTTTTCAGTAAGGGATGAAGATCGCGATTATAATCCCATCGTTTTGCGTTTTCGACGAAATAAATAAAGACATTATGGGTAATATCATCGACCAGATCCCGGGAAGGGGCCGTTTCAAAAGCGATGAAACGGACATACTGATGATAATCAAGAAAGACCGATCCGGCCTTTTGTTCCCATTTGATATCTCTGTTTTTGTCCATGAACGTTTCCAATCCTGTTGTCTATTCGAAAAAAGGAGACGATTTCCATTACGATCAGTCCCCTTTATAAAGAATAAACACGAAACCGAAAAAAACGGCAGGAAAAATAAAAATAAAGACAAAATCCTGTTCAAAAAGGAAAGGAACGCGATAAAAACGCAATTTGACCGGAAATTAAATAATATTCTTGGTAATATAAATAAAATAAGTATTATATTTATTGGCGTGTGATAAAAAAAAATCGGTGGATCAGTGATAAGTGATTACTGATTAAGGGCCTATCCGCAGTTTTCAGAATCCACTTGAAAGGGCCTTGCGAATCGTTTATAATGATCTTTTCGGGCTCCGAAATCAGTCAAAGCGAAGCGAAATTTCCGATTCCGGATATTTCTTTCGCTTTTTCCATTCTTTCAAGTATAAGGAAAATTCAGCGATGAAAAAAAAGATCACAGCCATTTTGTTCACATTATCCCTTTTTCTGTTCGGGATCGGATCCGTCTTTTCGGCCGATTCTCCGGACAAGGATCCCATATCAAACTGGATGAAGGAATGGAAAGATCCGTCGAATCAAATGCGGCCTTTGCAGATCATACACTCGACGCCGATCACGGAAAAGAGGATTGCCCGTTATCGCGATCGGTGCGGACTCGGAGGATTCGTGGTCAGTGTCTCCGGAAAGAACGGATATATTCGCAACAAGGAGAACTGGAAGGAATTTGTCAACTCCGTTCAGGCTGCTCAAAAGGCGGGCCTGCGGATCTGGATCTATGATGAACTCGGCTGGCCGAGCCTCGGTGCAGGAGGGGTCGTTCTCGAAAAAGATCCCTCTCTCGAAAGTCTTGAACTCGTCTTCGATAAAGAGGCGAAAGAAAAATTCCATGTTCGGCCAAGCTATGAATACACTTTCGCATCGATGGATTCCCTTCGAACAGCGCGGCGTCATCCGAATCCGTTGGATCCGAAAGCGGTCGGCAAATTTTTAGAGGTAACCCATCAGCAATATCGCGATGAACTCGGACCGGATCTCTATCATCATGTCGAAGCGTTTTTCACCGATGAACCGACCATGCTCGGATTTTCCCTGCTTCGGATCATGTCGAAAGAAGATCGCGAGAAATACGGGATTACCGATCCGCTTGACTGGTCGAAAAAGATCCTTCCGGCGGTTCCCTGGCGCGCCGATCTGGAAGATCAGTATAAACAGCGATACGGAGAAGATCTGCGTCCGCATTTTGAGTCTCTCTTCGGAGGAGAGAGCGATCAGGATCGCGCCGTACGGGAACGTTTCTGGAAAATGATCGCCGAGATCAATACAGACACTTATTTCGGAGGGATCCGCCGATTCTGTGAAACGGATAATGCCGGGCCTCGTGCTTCCGGACATACACTCGCCGAGGAAGGCGTGATTCTGAATGTTCCGGTCGACGGCAATAAACTCGCGGCCCTGAAGCAATTTCAGATCCCCGGACAGGATCTTTTAACTTCGAATCCCGCCTCGCAATTCCGGGGGAACTGGCTCACAAATGCCTGGCCGACCTCGGCTGCCTGTCTGATCGGACAGCGGCTCGCGATGACCGAGATTAGCGACCATATTCAGCGGCATCAGAAGCCGTCCAAAGTTGCGAATATCGATGAGATGAGGGCAACCGCGGGCATTATGGCCTCCTGGGGAATTACCGAGTTCACCCTGTATTACGGAATCGACTGCGGAAAGGAGTTCCCTTTCCGGAATGAGATCTCGCACCGGCAGTATTGCGATTTCGTCGGACGGATCAACGCGATTCTTCGTCCGGCCAGTCCGATCCGAAAGATCCTGCTCTATTATCCGATCGAGCTTCTTCAGGAAGAATATGTTCCCATGGCCGGAAAATTCGATTCGAATCGGGTAAGCAAACGGATGAAATCGATTGCGGCGGCGTTCGGAAGCGCAGGCTGGTCGCTCAGCATGGCGCGTGTTCCAGTTGTGATCGCAGACGATCAAACCATACAGGAACTGATCGCGAACGGAGCAAAAAACAATTCGAAGAAATCGCGGACCATTCGGAACGATTTCGATTTCTCCGCGATTGTCTATCCCGCCGGGGTTCCGAAAAAGAATTACAAATGGAACAATAAAAATCTGAAAGAGATCTATGCGGAAGAGGATCCGGCGATCACCGTTCCGAATAAGGTCGATTCCGTTCTTGGCGATCTTGCCGGTTCCCGTCTTCTTCTTGATCCTTTTATCGGCAATATCAGCTGCGGTGTATTTGAAAGAGAGGGCAAACGGATCTTTATTTTGACCAACGCAAACGCAAAAGACAAGACCGGTTATCATGGAAAGGCAACTCTTGCCGGTGCCCTGAATCCGAATCAGATCAAGGATGGAAAATGGACGATCCTTGATCCGGAAACCGGATCGGCTGGATCGGTCGAGATGAAAAACGGATCCTTGCCGATCAAGCTCGGGATCAATAAAACGATCCTCCTGATCTCTCCCTGATCAGAGGGGCCCTGATCGGGCGGTCTGATCGCGTTCGCAAAGATTTTTTCATCCCATTCAAGAAAATTTTTGAGGGGGAGTTTACAAACTCCCAACTTCTGTTAGAATTCCATATTTAGTTGGTTTGGTGCTTGCGATATACAATATCTGGCATTAAAACAGGGAATCTGGTTAAAATCCGGAACGGTCCTCGCCGCTGTAATCGGAAAAAGACGCATTCATTCTCATTGCCATTGATCAAAAAGAGAACGCGAAAAAACGTTTCTCTCGCTGATTGAGAAGGCGGAATGCCGATCGCCGAAAGTCAGAAGACCTACCAAACCATCGTGATGAAGTCCCAACCGCGAAGGACGAGGGACGAATTCGGTTTTTTTGATCTCGTTCCCGGACGATCCGCTTCGAATTTTATCGGATCCTCCGCAGAATGAAGAAACTTTTTTAAACGGTGCGCAAACGGTATAATTATGATCCTTTCGGGCCTCAAGATCCGTGAAGAAATCGAAAAAGGAAATATCCTGATCGATCCTTTTGATATCAATCGACTGAATCCGAACAGCTATAATCTTCGTCTTGCGGGCGAACTGCTCCAGTACACGGATCCTGTTCTGGATATCAAAAAGGCGAATTCCTATCGGATGATCCCAATCCCGGAAGAGGGGCTTGTTCTTCAGCCGAATACACTTTATCTCGGACGGACAGAAGAGTTTACCCGAACCGATCATTTTGTTCCCATGCTGGAAGGCCGATCGTCGATCGGACGCCTTGGACTCTGTATTCATATCACCGCAGGATTCGGCGATGTCGGATTCGCGGGATACTGGACCCTGGAGATCCACGCGATCGCTCCGATCCGGATCTATCCGAAAATCGAGATCTGTCAAATCTATTATCACACAATCGAAGGAAATTATACCGCTTATCGTTCCGGAAAATATCAGAACAATCAGGGAATTCAGCCCAGTATGTCCTGGAAAGATTTTACCTGATTCCGTTTATTTATCATACGAAAAGCGTCTCCTCAAATGATCAAGTGTAAAAAAGATTCGAACAATCAAGGATTCGAATAGGGATACCGCGCAAACGACCGCTTTTCACTCCATTAAAAAAAGAAAAGGAATTCATCAATGCAAACGACAATCGTATCCTCCGTTCCGTCCGTTCAGGAATCCGATCCTGTTCAAAATCGCGAGTGGGCGATCCATTCGATCATCAAACGGGACGGAAGGGAAGTATCCTTCACTGAAGAAAAGATCACCCAGGCGATGAACAAAGCGTTTCTTGCATCCGGACAAACCCAATCGCCCGAATATCTGGAAACGCTTGCGCATCGGGTCATCTGCAAGATCATGGATCGAAAGATCACACGGCCCGGCGTGGAAGAGATCCAGGACATGGTGGAAAACGTCCTGATGGAAGCGGGCCATGTGATTACCGCCAAAAAATATATGCTCTATCGGGCCGATCGAACCAAGATCCGTGAGATGAATACCCGACTCATGAAAGCCTACGAGGACATTACCTTCAAGGACGCGAAAGAGAGCAATATCAAACGGGAAAACGCGAATGTCAACGGCGATACCGCAATGGGCGTAATGCTCAAATACGGATCGGAAGGAGCCAAGCAGTTCTGCAAGATCCATGTCCTCAAGCCGGAACATTCCCGTGCGCATGAAGACGGCGATATCCATATTCATGATCTCGACTTTTACTCCTTGACCACGACCTGCTGTCAAATTGATCTTCTGAAATTATTCAAAGGAGGATTCTGCACCGGACATGGAGTTCTTCGGGAACCAAACGATATTCAGTCGTATTCCGCGCTCGCCTGCATCGCGATTCAATCGAATCAGAATGATCAGCATGGAGGACAAAGTGTTCCGAATTTCGATTACGGAATGGCGCCCGGGATCATTCGCACTTTTCAGCGTCTTTACCGGCAAAATTTGATCAAAGCGGTCAAGATCCATTCCGAATCGGAAGCCTTTGACGATCGGATCGATAAGTCCTGCCGGGAACTGATCGCGGAAGGACTCGAACTCCGATTGGAAAATCACGATTCTTTTTG
>JAUNSU010000149.1 GCA_030539035.1 Planctomycetia bacterium | reverse complement strand
ACAAAATATCCGTCTACATCTTGCCTATTTTAACGTAAAATCAAGGCTACACCCTTATTTTGCAAAGGAAACGAACAAAATGAAAAAGACGCTTCTTTCTCTGTTTTTATTGATCTTTCCGGTTTCCGCTCTTTTTGCTCAAATCCCGTCTCCTGATGTACTCGGAACCTGCTGGGAGATCTTTACTTCGCCGGAAATACGAGATTGGGATCAGTTGAATTCCGCGAAGAACATAAAATGGGAACCGGTTCTTCTTCCAGAATATACCAATATCAATTCGAAGAATCCGATCCTCTGGTATCGAACCCAACTCGAAATTCGCGCTCTGAAGGGAAATGAGCACGCTTTTTTATGCTTTGGCGGAATCAAATTCGACGCGCAGATCTGGATCGGCGGCCAAAAAGCGGGCGGATATACAGGAGGAGGCGAACCGTTTGAACTGGATATTACATCCGCCGTTGAAAAAGGAGGAAAGTTTCCCCTTTTAGTCCGGGTGGAAGGGGCTCAGGCGATTGCCAAAGAAAAGCCCGTTGCTCCGCAAAAAGGAATGCGGGACGCGGAACGGTTTAAGGGGTCCGTTCTTTGGCCTGTCGGGTCCCAGGGATTCTCGCACGGCGGTATTGTCGAACCGGTCCGTCTGGAAATCCGTGATACCGTTGCCGTTGATGATCTGTTTATCCAAACGTCGACGGAAGAGAAAACGATTCAAGTCGATCTTTCCTTAAAGAATCTTGCACAAACAGATCAAAAGCTCTTTCTGGATATGGAAGTCGTTCCTTTTAAGGGAGAGAAATCCGTTTTTCAATTTCCCCGGCAAACAATCGCGCTTTCGAAAACCGGATCGGTTTCCGTAAAGAAAAATTGGAGTAATCCCCGCCTCTGGTCGATTCGGGATCCTTATCTCTACAATCTGGTTTATACTGTTCGGGATGAAAACGGCCGTGTTCTGATCGATCGGGCAAAAGAGCGTTTTGGTTTCCGTCAATTTCAGGTTCAGGGTGATTTTCTTTATCTCAACGGTGTTCCCATGCACGCGCTGGGAACAGCATCGCATCCCCGAACTCCGATCGTTGATGGAGATTCACGTATTCCGGCCCGGGATCTTTATCGAAAATTGAGGGAACTGAATATCAATTTCATGCGTCTTCACGCGAATTTATGGCCTTCCGGCTGGGTTGAAACCGCCGATGAAACCGGAATGCCCCTGATTCTGGAGACCGGCTTCTTCTGCTGGGTGGGACCCTACGCTCTTAAAGATCCCGTCTTCTGGAAAAATTACGACGTCCATGTTCAGGCCCTTCAGAAAAAATTCCGAAATCATCCTTCTTTTTGCATGTTTTCGCTTTGCAATGAGATCCTTCATTGCGGAGGAGCCCGAATCCTTCCGGATATTGAGTCCAAGTTGGCGGAAGCGGGGATCAAGGCAAAGAAATACGATTCGACCCGACCGATTCTGTTCGACGGGGATATCGATCCCAAGCGAAATCCGGATGATCCCGCCGGCGTTGCCGATCTGATCAATCCCCATTATCCCATGGATTACGCCGGCCGCTTGAAAGAAGACGGCGATACCAACTGGCCGGACGATGCCTGGTGGATCGATTCCGGAAAGATCCTCGCCTGCTATCCGAATACTTTCTGGAAATGGGACCGAAAAAAGCCGCTTTATTTTGGCGAATTTCTTCATATTCAGCATTTTACGGAAGGCGATAAATACAGTTTGTCCCTTGGCGATCGTGCTTCACAAGTCGATTTTACAACCGCAATGGGAGAATCGAAAGGAAAAACCTGGTCGATTCAGATCCCCGCTTACCGCGCCGCCGGTGTTTCCGGTCTCTGTCCCTGGGTAATTACCGAACCCGGCCCGGAACCTGTCGTTCGCGGCCAAAAGAATCCCCGGTATCAGGCTGTTCTTGATTCTTATGAACCGGTCTCCTTCGCAATGCGTCCGACAAATCGATTCTTCTATTTCGATCAAAAGAAGGATCTCGATTTTTGGCTTCTTAATGATACCGATGTTGCCCGGGAACTGATTCTCTCGGTCGTTTTTTCATCAGAAGGCCGCCCTTTCTTGAAGAAGACACTTCCCGCGCGGATCCTGAATCCCGCAAAAAGCGAAAAGATCACCGTTTCTCTCGATCCTTCGGAGATCCCGGGATCCGCGAAAAAGATTGATGTGAAAATTCAGCTCGATCATCGGGCCGTTCATGATGCGCGGATCGATTGGTCGAAATCCGGCGGTCTTCTGGAGCCCGGCAAGGATCGATTTTTCCAGAGATCAGGATCGGTGATCCGGTCGTTTTCTCTGATCTGCGATCATAAAGAATCCGGAAAAAGATCGATGAAAAATTGGTGCGGACAGGTTGGATTCGCGGGTATTCCCTCCCAGGCCGCTTCCCGGCTTTTTAAGGAAATGGGAATCACCGAAATCAAAAAGATCGATCGAATTGAACGAACTGCGCTCGACGGAATTGATCTTCTCGTTGTGGGCAAGAATCAGCTTTCCCGCCTCTTCCCGGACAAACAAGACTTTTCCGTTCAGACCGGATCCCGTCCGGAAGAAAATTTTGCGCAATTTCTCAAAAGAGGAGGAAAAGCACTGATCTTTGAACAGGAAACCTATCCGCGATCGCTGTTTCCTGTTCAGTTGGCGCCGCTGAATCTCGGCCATTATGATCACGATCAATGGACAAAACGATGGTCCTGTTTTCATCCGTTCAGTATTACACCGCGATCCGGCCGATTTGAGGTTTACAGCCGGCTGGGAGGTCCCAACGGCTATCAGTACGCGGGGATCCTTCGAACAGATCATCTTGTTCTTTGCCAGCTTCCCTTTGAATCGGAAGGGTCGGTCAATCCCGCCGTTTACAATGATTTTTGGCAATGTCTTTCCGAATTTCCGGATCGAAAACCGGTTCGGCTTTCCGTATTTGATCCTTCGGGCAAGATCCAAAACACCCTTCAATCGATCGATGCCGTTTACAGCGGCAAAGCAGAGAACGCGGACCTGTATCTGATCAATGCCGATTCCGATCCGATTCAATCGATGCCGAACGGCGCGAAAATCATTCTTTGCGGATTGAATCCTGATAATCTGAAGAAATGGTCTTCCCTGTTTCCGAAAGGCCTGGTCCTTGCTTCCGCAGAAGGGGAAGTGTTCCGAACAGCGGAATTGAAAGATCAAAAAGGATTGCAACTCTTCTCCGGTCCGCAGAATGATCTCCTCTGGTTCGGAAGCCGGAAAGGACTCAATTATGGGATGATGTCGCCCATCCAGAATATCGCCGATTGGCAAATCGTTCCTTTCCGAATGGATGAAAGCCGGATCGAAGAACTGCCGTCGATGAAGTTCGATACATTTGCCGCAAGCAATCAAAGGACCCGCATGAAGCCGGATCATTTATGGTCCGGAATTGCCGTTGTTCTTTCCAGAAAACTGGATGTTCCCAAAGGACAATACTATCTTGAAATCGATGCCCATGGAAGTTCGCTGAATGGAGAAGGATCAAAGCTCCGCATCTCAATCGATGATCAGGCAATGGGCATCACCGAACTCAAAGATGAATATTCGAAAACGTATGTTCCGATGGAGATCAAAAACACTCCATGTGAATTGAAAATCGCGTACATCAACGATGAATGGGATCCGGAAACGCGAAAGGACCGGAATCTCTGGTTCCGATCGGCCCGGCTGGTTCCGGCAAAAGAGATCTCTCCCGATTTTAAAACGGTATTTTTTCCTCCGGTTTCCGTAAAGATCACGAATGATCTGATGATCGACAATATCAAATGGAGTTCTCCTGAATTTCCTGCGATTCGGGCAAAATTGTATCTTGCGGATCTTCTTCGGACAAATGGAGTTCCATTTAATCCGATATCCGCCGGTTTGATAATAGACGGGGCCCAATTTGATCATCCGGAAAAATATAAGGGCGTGTACAATGAACCGAATGTTCTTTCCTTCGGATCGAACGGATTGATCTCCAAAAAAGTTCAGTTCGGAGAACCCGGAAAATACCGCTTTATCCTTACCGCGTCGGGAACGGCGGCGGAAAAGATCTATCCCCATTTCACCTTCCTGGTCGATGGAGTCAAAAAGGGAGAATTCCAGCTCACAAGTGCGGAACGCGCCTCTTATTCCGTCAAGATCGATCTTGCCAAAGGAGAACATGAGTTGACCCTAAAGTTCGACAACGATCTTTATATTCCGTCCAATGATCCGAACATTCCGAATCAGGACCGCAATTCGGCGATTGAATCGCTGCGAATTATAAAAAATTGAAAGAGTATTCCCTGTACGAACAAAATTTCGAAAGGAGCCCCCGATGAAGTATGATTTTTTTCATTTGCCGATCTTCCTTCTTGCTTTTTTGCTGATCGGACCGTTTTTGAATGATGCGAACGGATCCGATCAGGAAAAGAATCGGAAATCTCTTTACGTGGAAAACCGGGCTCCTCTCGCTCCAAAGAAATTTATCGCCCTTCCAGTTGGCGCTGTTCGCCCGGAAGGCTGGCTTTTGGATCAGCTCCGGATTCAGGCAAACGGATTGACCGGACATATTGATGAATTTTGGCCGGATCTCAAAAACTCCCAATGGCGAAGAGCCTCCAAAGGAGAATCCTGGGAACGGGGCCCGTACTATCTGGACGGTCTTGTTCCTTTGGCCTGGATATTGAACGATGATCGATTAAAGAAAAAGGCCCATTCTTTTCTGGATTACATTCTGGAAAGCGGGAAACCGAATGGACTGTTCGGACCGAGTACCGATACCTGGTGCAATTCTGTTGCACTGAAAGTTCTTGCGCAGTATTATGAAGCGGCCAAGGACGAACGGGTTCTTTCCCTGATGCAAAATTATTTTCGATATCTGAAAGAAACCAAACCGGACTTCCTTGATCATACATGGTGCGGAATGAGGGCGATGGAAACGGTTCTCACCGGATATTGGCTCTACAATCGAACGGGCGACCCGATTGTTCTGGAAGTCGTTCAGGATATTCAAAACAGGGCTTGGGATTGGCGAAAATACTTTCTCGATTTTCCGTATAAAACCGTTCCTGTCCCGCTCGGTAATGAGAAAACAATGCACGAAACGCATGTGGTCAATATCGCGATGGCCCTTAAAAACGCCGCGCTCTATTATCAGCTGGATCCCTCGGAAAAGAATCGGGATCTTTCCGATAAATCGTGGGCCGTTATCGATCAATATCATGGACAGGCCGGCGGGCGTTTTTCCGGCGATGAACTTATCAGCGGAAAAAATCCGACCCAGGGAACAGAATTGTGCGCGATAGTGGAATCGATGTTTTCCTTGGAAACATCGATCGAAGTCTTTGGAAAGGTATCCGATGCGGATCGGCTGGAATATCTCGCGTATAATGGAAATCCGGGCGCGTGCACCCCTGATTATTGGGCGCACCAGTACGATCAGCAGGCCAATCAGGTTCTTGTCGATGTCTCCAAACGGCGCTGGAGCAATAATTCCAATACATCGAATATCTATGGACTCGAACCGCATTACGGATGCTGTACTGCCAACATGCACCAGGGGTGGCCCAAATTTGCCGCTCATCTTTGGATGGCGACTCCGGATCACGGACTTGCCGCTGTTGCTTACGGACCAAGCCGGGTTCAAGCCGTTGCCGCAAACGGAAAAGAAGTGGAGATTCGTGAAATCACAAACTATCCTTTCAGCGAATCCCTGAAATTCGAATTAAAGACGGAAGGAGAAGTGAAGTTTCCTCTTTATCTTCGAATTCCCTGCTGGGCGAAAAAAGCGCGGATCACCGTTGGCGATCAGGAATACAAAGCATCGGCCGGGTCGTTTTCCGTTGTCGATCGGGTCTGGAAAAGCGGAGATACCGTTCAACTGGATCTTCCCATGGATCTTCGACTGGAAAAGCGGTATCGGAACGCCGTTTCTCTTTATCGCGGTCCCCTCCTCTTCTCACTTCGGATCGGGGAACATTTTGAAAAGATCCGGGAATGGAAACTTCAATCGGCCGATTGGAAGATCACTCCAACGACTCCCTGGAACTACGGACTCCTTCTTGATGATCAATGGAAAAAGAATGCCGTTCTTTCAATTCAAAAACCGGGAAAATATCCATTTGCGAACGAATCGGCTCCAGTTGTGATCAAGCTCAAAGGCCGTCGGATTCCCGGCTGGGGAATGGAATCGAATTCCGCGGCGGATACTCCGCAAAGCCCGGTCCGATCGGCCGAGCCTCTTGAAGAAATCGAGTTGATCCCTTACGGATGTACCCGGCTTCGCATTACTGAATTTCCGGTCCTCGAATAAACTGCGATCAATGCAGATTTCGTTCGAGTTCTTCCAGGGATCTCACATCGCCGTTTGCAACCATGTCGAACAGACGATTGATTTGGTTGAGATCCGTTAAATTCTCAATGCGAGAACGAAGTTCTTCCGATGGTTTTCCCAGAAAGCTGCCGATTATTCTGAGAAGCATGGATGTTTGGCCTTCGATTAAACCGATTTCTTTGCCTTCTTCACGACCTTCCTTACGATTGGTTTCCGCAATCGCTCTCTGGTCCATTTGAAACTTGCGCCTTCCTTCGATGTATTCCTGATTTTCCGGATCATCTAAAAATGCTTTTACCGTTTTTAACGCGGCCTCTATTTGAGGGTAAGTTGCCGCTATCTGTTCCATCTCTTCCTCACTTGTTTTATCCGGACGAACCCTATCATACCCTCCTGTCCTGTATTTTTATACATTATTTTGCACAAAATTTGACATTTTTTGAGAAAAATCGCGCAATTTTACCCCCCTCCCCTATTTTAACTTGACAAGTCTCTGATTTTCGATTATCCTAATGCTTGTGAAGGAAGGAACTTGAAAGGGACTTTTCTTAAAATCGAGTTTTTTCTTGACAAATTCCTTTGAATTGATTGCAATACCATGCAGATCGGGCGTGTGTTTTAAATTTTGGACGTCGAAAATACTTTTTAGAGAAAAGGACGATGAAATGAAAAAACAAGGATTTACCCTGGTGGAACTTTTGGTCGTAATTGCGATTATCGGGATTCTCATAGGCCTTCTCTTGCCTGCGGTTCAGGCGGCGCGGGAAGCGGCCCGGCGCATGCAGTGCACGAATAATCTCAAACAGATGGGAATTGGTCTGCACAATTACCATGATACAACGGGATTTTTTCCTCCCGAACATATGGGATCGACGAATGCTTCCAATGATTGGGATCATTCTCTCACGTTCCATGTCGCAATGCTTCCTTTTTGTGAACAGCAGGCCCGATGGGACACCGTTGTTCAGTATGTAAGTACACACAGCGGAGAATGGCCTTCCGCGGGAGATGCCGATTTATGGAAAGGACCGATCCCTTATCTTGCCTGTCCTTCCGATGCGAATGCCGCTAATCCATCGGGATCAAATCCGGCAGAATCTCAAAAAACGAATTATATGGGAAGCAAGGGAGACGCGATGGTGCGAACCAACTGGAAGTCCGTCAATGATCGGGGATTTTTCCGCGGAGGCCGGGGCTGGAGCGGATATTCTGCTAAAAATGATCTTATTCGAGTTCGAAGTACCGCGGATATTCTGGACGGAACCTCGAATACGATCGCCATTTCGGAAGCGGTAACCGGGCTCAAAGGCTCCCAACTGGTAAAGGGAATGGGCCGGCAAGGGTGGTCGGACGGATCTCTTGGAAAATCCGGAAATACACCGAAAGACTGCACCGCGTTAATTGATACCTCCAACCCGACTCATTATGCATCCGGTTCGACTTTATTCGTTCGGGGATATTGCTTTGCACGCGGATATTCCTGTATTACTGCGTTTTCAACGGTTCTTCCCCCCAATTCTCCTTCCTGTTCGACAGTAGGGGCCGGATATGAGGGATTTATGAGTGCGACGAGTAATCATTCCGGCGGAGTAAATGCCGTTTTTGCCGATGGATCCGTTCGATTTCTTTCGGAAACAATCGATTGCGGAAATCAGGGATTTATTGTGAACCCCTCATCAACGAATCCCGATAATTCCGATGGAGCAGATCCGAAGGGAAAAAGTCCTTTCGGACTCTGGGGAGCACTGGGATCGGTCAATGGCGGAGAAACGGTCGCCTTGTAAATGATCTCATACTGTAAAAATATTTTTGTTTGGAACCACGGATGACACGGATAAACA
>JAUNSU010000238.1 GCA_030539035.1 Planctomycetia bacterium | reverse complement strand
GTAAAACGCTTGAAGAACATTTTATGGAGGGAAGTCCCGCAATACTGTCCGGGGAGATCGGACGTTTTCAGACAGACTATTATCTCTGCGAGGGAAAACCCGTCGAGAGATTCGAGCCCCGATTTACGTATCATGGATTTCAGTATCTTGAGATCTCCGGTCTTCACGGCACCATTCAAACGGAAGATATCGACGCAAAGATCGTTCATACCGATTTCAAAAAGGCCGGATCCTTTCTGTGTGATAATGAACTGTTGAACAAGATACAGGGAGCGGTTCTTCTTTCCTATCGCGGAAATTATGTCGATGGATATCCGACCGACTGCCCACACCGGGAAAAATGCGGCTGGACAGGCGACGCCCATATCGCCGCGGAACAGGCAATGTACAACTGGGAAAATACAAGCGCCTATGAAAAATGGATGGGCGATCTTCGTGATGAACAGCGGCCCGATGGAAATCTTCCGGGAATTATTCCGACAGGCGGATGGGGATATCAATGGTGGAGCAACGGACCCGCGTGGGACAGTGCCCTCATTCTGATCCCTTGGTATCTTTACGTCTATCGAAAGGACGAACGTGTTCTGGCCGACAATTACGAAGCGATGAAATTGCATCTTTCCTACATGGACAGCAGAGCGACGGATCATCTTGTCTCTCATGGACTTGGGGATTGGAAACATTCGAAAACAGACACTCCCATTGAAGTTATCGCCTCAGGATATTATTATCTCGACACAAGGATTGTCGCCCAGATCGCTCTCATTCTCAAGAAGAAAGAGGAAGCAATTCATTATTTCAAAAAAGCCGACCAGATAAAAAAAGCATACATCGCAAAACATCTCAAACCGAACGGGATCTGCGCAAACGGCTCCCAAACGGCTCAAGCGACCTTCCTTCATCAGGGGTTTGGTTCAGAACTGAAATCAGAGACCAGGCAAAAAATATTCGAGCAATTACAGGAGGCCGTTCTTCGTGCGAACAATTGCCCTGATTTTGGGATCATGGGAGCGAAATATCTTTTCAGAACGTTAAGTGAATTTGGTCGAACGGACCTCGCTCTTGCGATATTATTATACGAGAAACAACCTTCTTATGCAAATTGGCTTCGGCTGGGCGGGGGAACGCTTTGGGATAACTGGAAAGATGGAGCGTCTCGAAATCATATCATGTTCGGGGATGTATCCTCCTGGTTTTATCAATGTCTTGGCGGGATCAAATTGGGGGCAGGCTTCGATCTCGCGATCGGGCATTCGGACGACCTTGATTCCGTTGCCTTCAAAAAAATCCTGATTGAACCGAGATGTTCCGCGGACTTTCTGAAATGTCAGGTTAAAAAGATCTCTTTTGTGGATGCGAATCTTGATTCGCCCTATGGACCGATTCGATCCGCCTGGCGCTGGGATCCGGATTATACGGTGTTGACGGTCGATGTCACCATTCCCGTCAATACAGAGGCGATTATTTCTCTTCCATCTCTTGCGAAAAAAATGAAGCCCATCAAAGGAGCTCCCAAGGTATTGGAGTCCACAGAGAATCGCGTTCGGTATTCCGTCGGCTCGGGAAATTGGAGTTTTTCTTCAAAATGATCTCCAACACCTTCCATTTATCAAAGATTGTCCTTGGAAATGCAGGGGGCCATGTTGTCCCTGTAAAAATCCGCAATCATACTGAAGAATATGGTAAGAAAAAATGAGAAAACAGAATCGGCGCAAGTTTTTGGAAATGTGTTCGTTGTCGGCGGGAGCAATCATGTTTTCCGGATTGATGAACAGACTTTCCGCTGAAGAAAATGATGAAGAAATCGGCGCCCCCCTTTCTCCCTGGAAAGAGGGAAATCTCGATATTCATTACATCTATACGGGAGCTGGAGAAAATATGTTTCTTATTCTTCCGGACGGAACAAGTATGGTTCTGGATACCGGGGATCGGCCTTCCAATCAGGAGGATGAATTCCCACTCTTGCCGAATAAATCCCGGCTGCCGAGTGAATGGGCGGCCCGATATATTCAACGTGTCAATCCGTTCGGAAAGAATATTGATTACATGATGCTTTCCCATTATCATGAAGATCATGGCGGATCCGATCGTGTCCACGCGGGAAAAACATCGGGTCGCGGTCATGATTATTATCTGAGCGGATTGGCAAATCTGGGTGAAACA
>JAUNSU010000237.1 GCA_030539035.1 Planctomycetia bacterium | reverse complement strand
AATTCACATCGCTCGGGGCAGCCAAGATGACCGCCCTCCGTATGCGGCTTCGCCGCTGTTCTGATTGGACCAGCATCGGAGAGGCTGGCCGTCCCGGTTCCCTCTGCGTAAATCAGCGCCGATCTGCGGTTTAAAAAGAGCCTTTTTATTTCTCCCTGTTTTGAGAATCAATCTGGAACGCCTTAAAGCGATCGACCGAAAGTGTATCGAGTTTTTGACGGAGCATTTTAATCAATGCAGGCCCGGTCGCTTTGGGATTCCCGGAAGGATAGCCGATCAGACTCAAAAAAAGCTGCAAGCCGGCAACTTTGTGATTCTTTTTGACCTGTTCCGCAATAAGCATCAGGGATTCGATTGCGGACGGATTCAAATAATCCATGCTTTCATTCTGGATCTCGATGAAGTTTTTCGCCTGTTCCGTCAATTCTTCCCGGATCAGATCCTCCGCGGAAGGCGGCTTTACTCCGGTCGCAAGCCATTCGGCGAAAGCGGGTCCGTCCTTTTTTGCGGAAGATAAATTGAGACCGAAGATCGTCGCCGTCTTTTTTACCGAAGCGGCCGGCAGCAGTGCGAAATCGCGGATCAGATCCTCCTGCAAGTTCAAATCACGCGGCGATTGATCAAGCCATTCCCGAAGACGATCGCAAAATCCTTCCGGAGAAAGACGACGAGCCTTCTGATACTTCTTCAACTCGCCAACCAGTTCCTTCAGAGAGAGGCAGGGAAAAAGATCTTGCAGTTCATTCAGGTATTTCAACTCTTCCTTTGCGGATCGATCGAGCCAGGGAACAAGCTCTTGAATTTTTTTCAGGAAAGAAATGGAATCAGACATCAATAAATCCTTTCATAAATATCCGAAGCGAGATCGGCGAAAAACGGGACCGTCTCTCCCGGAAGGGATTCGCCGGGCCGGCCGTTGATCGAATCCTTTTCTCCGGCCCGTTTGGGAATGAGTGCATCGAGAATAAAAGGACGTTTTCCTGTATCGCAATCAGGATTCTTATTCAGAAATTCCTTCATGTAAACATCCAGTTCATTCTTGCGGGAATTTTCCGCGACACTCAATCCGGTTACCTTGTTTGTGCGGTTCAGAATGATCCCGGCGACACGGACCGGAAGATCCAGAACACGCTGAATGGTTCCGATCCAGCGGATCGTTCGATTGACGGCGGAAATATCGAATGCGTCCGGAGACGTGGGAATAAAAACATAATCCGAGGCGACGATCGAACAGACGGTGGAAGAGGTCAATCGGGGAGGACAATCAAAGATCACAAGATCATATCCCTTGAAAACCTTTTCGGCATGAAACCATTCGCGGTACCGGAATCGGGGCTCCGCAATTTTCAAGGCAAGAATCGCCTGTTGTTTGAAATCTTCGGCATCAAGAGTATCATCGGCGGGAATGACCTGGCACATTTGCGGACGGTGGATAAAAGGAACGGCGATCTCCTTCGGCTTGGCAACATCGTTTTTCGGCGGATGCAGAAGACGTGCAGACGTTGCCCGGCTGGCCATCGCGTTATTCAGGGTCTCACTGCCAATACAGCGTTGACTCAACGTTCCCTGGAAGTCGAGATCGACAACAAGGACCTTGATCGGTTTGCCTTTCTGATGATCGGGCCGTTTGTAATTCCCCGCCGCGAAAGCCGCCGAGAGATTTGCGCTGATCGTTGTTTTTCCAACGCCCCCTTTCAGATTGATCATTGCGATGAATCGGGTCGAAAGGCCGCGTTCTCCGAGCGGACGATTCTGGATCGGAATAAAAGCGGGGATCTTCGAAGCGGGCAGTTTTGCCGGTTCTGTCCAGACAGAAACGTCTCTTTCTCCGAGTTTTTCCAGCAGATCATCGCTGTTTTGCGAGTGATCCAAAACATTGGAAACGGAGATCTTCAGATCTTTGAATCGACGCTGCAATTCATTGAGTCCGATCTCCATTTCATTCATCTCTTCAAACAGCTCCTGCCGCGGTGTTTTGATTTCGGGATCCATGATCTTTCCGTTTTGTGAACGAACCTTTGTTTTTCCATTCGATTTGTATATGATAACTCATACTGTAAATAACCGATTTTGAAACCGCGGATTTCACAGATTTTCACAGAGACTTTTTTTATCAGCCCTGAATCTCATATTGATTTCATCCGTGGTTATCCGTGTTATCCGTGGT